>JANPOX010000210.1:0-15677 GCA_031428235.1 Bacteroidia bacterium
TCGGTAAAATTAACGCAATGTTTAGGTATTGGACAACCACTTAATTTATCACCACTAAAAACTGCAACAGGAATATAATTTACATAAACTAATTTACTAATTGTATCCCTACATCCTTTATTTGTTTCACCTATTAAGGCAACTGTTTGTGCACCGGCACCGACAAATGTAAAGCTGGTAGTTTGAGTAGTTCCTTCAATTGTAGTAATTGTATTATTAAAATCCCAGAACCAGTATACAATTGTGCCACTGTTTGGTAAGCTTACCGACGTGAAAGTCATGGCAGACTGATCACAAGCCGAAGTGCTGGCAATTTTCATATAAGGTTTTTCAAATACTTCAGTTTGTTTAGTAATAAGTGACTGACATCCTTTATTGGATGTTACTATCAACGTAACGTTATAAACCCCTGCTGCTAAATACGTGTGTGTTGAAACCGAAGCAACGGTTGGAGTTGACACTGCGCCATCACCGTATGCCCAATAATAAGTGGCATTTGTACCAATTGCGATCGTACTTGGAGATCCATTAAATGTATTTGGTTGTGCATTGATACATTTATTAACAAAGGTGAAATCCGGAACCGGATTTGGATTTACCCAAACAGTTATTGAATTGGTTGTGTTAACACAGACAAGGCCTACGACAGGCGAAGATGAAACAGTATAGTTTACCAGGTTGTTTCCATAATTCGGGAATATAAAGTTAGGATTTGGAACACCTGAAACATCAACTGTACCATCATTTAAAAAGTCCCATTTATATGTATTAACAATATTCCCATTGCCATTGCTGGCATCAGCCATTTGAGAGGCAGAACCTAAACAGACCGAATCTGAAGTAAATGACGCAGTAGGCACTGCATATACATTTACTGTTTTGCGAATACTGTCAATACAATTATGTTGTGAAGTTGCTAATAACAATACATTATAAATAGCATTCGCATTTCCACCCATTGTATAAGTATGATTTGGACTGATTGCGGTGGAAGAGTTACCATCCGTAAAATCCCATAAATAAGTTGTTCCCACACCAACATTAGGATTAGTTGTTTCATTGGTCAGGTTCGTAAAAGTATTGGCGGTTCCAAAACATACATTGTCTGGTGAAAAATTTGGAATTGTATGTCCCCATACATTAAGGGGTAAAGCTATTGTATCTTTACAGCCATTACTGTTTGTGGCAATTAGAGAAGTTGTAAATGTACCAGAAGTTACAAATACATTAGTTGGTGCATTGGTTGTATTGTCAATAGAATTATTATTTGTAAAATCCCATTGCCAGCCTGTAATTGTGCCAAGTGATGTGGTAGAGAGATCAGTATAAGCTGTGGCGGTTGATTGACAAACAGAGGTTGTACTAAAATTAGCTACCGGTTGTGGGTAAACCTCAACAGTTTGGGTAATGGATGCTGTACAAGTGGTGTTGGCAGTTATTAATAAGGTAATGGTTTTAATTCCGCTGCTGTTGTAACTTAAAATCGGAGGATTTTGAATGTTTGTGGTAGTTGTTGGGGTAGCTCCTGCTCCAAAACTCCATGCATAAGTTGAGATATTATTAGGTAGAGCAATATTTGAGGTATTATTTAATAAGACATTTGAATTAAGACAAGCATTTACAGGTGTAAATGTGGCAGTAGGACTGGCATTCACCATTATATTTAGCAAAGCACTGTCTCTGCAATTATTATTAGACGTAGCTTTTAATTCAACCGTATGAATTCCTGATGTTGCAAAAATTGTAGAAGGACTTTGAGAACTATTATCAGTAGTCCCATTATTATCAAAATCCCATGCCCAGGTTGCAATAACATCTGGAGCTGCCACACTTGAGGTATTGGTAAAAGCAGTTGAAAAAGTAAGACACACCGTAGTGGCAGAAATGGCAATTATTGGATTAGGATAGATAGTAACGGAATTGCTAACCGTTGCTGTGCAACCATCCACAGCAGTAATTAGTAAGTTAGCACTAAACGTTCCAGTATTTGCGTAGGTATGGTTAGGTGCAGTGCCTGTACCTGTTGGGGTTCCATCACCAAAATTCCAAACCTGTGATGAAATTACCTGAGGTGAAGAGCTAGTGCTTGTAAAAGGCGTTACAACATTTAAACAATTATTAGCTACCGTAAAATTAGCGGTAGGTGTATACACAGATAGTGTGTTGGTTGATGTTGCTGTACAGCTATTAACTCCTGTTACATTTAATTGTACTGTATAAATACCAGTAGCTGTAAAGGAATTAGAGGAATTTAATACGTTTGATGTATTGCCATCACCAAAATTCCACGATGCTGAATTGATGTTATTTGCACTATTAGAAGGTGTAAAGGCAATGGTGCTATTTAAACAATAATTATTTTGATTGTTACTTGCTGATACAGGAAAAGTAAATAATGGATCGGGGTTGGCATTGACGTTTAATTGCAATGTATTTGTACTACAACCACTGGTAAACGTAATAATTGAAGTTTGATTTACTAAAGTGGTATTACTAACCACAGCGGCAATATTACCTGCACCACTTGCCGGTATCCCTGTTGCCGTATTATTATTAGCCCAGGTGGTCATAGCAGGAGATAAAAATATAGTTGGATTAAAAGGTTGGCTGCCACATACTGTTTGTGGTGCAATAATTTCGGGAGTGTTAGTAAATGCAGGTGCTACAAAACTCACCGTTGCAGGGTAAGATAATGAAGACCCGCCCGCCCCATCTGTAAATACTGTATTGCCTGAAATAATGGTTATAGTTACGTTTGACCCACCAGGTACAAATCCAAAATTATAAGTTACCCAATCATTATATGTATTGGACGATGATGATGTAGCAAATACAACGATCGGGATACCTGAACCTGACAATCCGGATAAAGGAGTATTGTAAAAAGTACCATTAGGACTTCCGTTAATAGTTGTAGTTACACCATTAATCGTAAGGTTAATGGTCATGGTTGTTGAATTAGGATCTTCCGTTCCATGCCAATGTTCTATATATAAAACTAAATTACCGTCACAATCAACACCGTAAGCAGCTTGCACGGCATGAGAATACCCTTCAACGCTCAGCATTAACAAAAAAGCCAAGAAAGATAAAGGGAGAAATTTATATATTGTTTTCATCATGAGTATTTAGCTAGATACAATAGTATTATTTCCTTTAAAAAATATTGAGTACAACCTCTTCACT
This sequence comes from Bacteroidia bacterium, assembly GCA_031428235.1. Lineage (GTDB taxonomy): Bacteria > Bacteroidota > Bacteroidia > B-17B0 > Aurantibacillaceae > UBA4416. The sequence goes on from JANPOX010000210.1 coordinate 3,187, forward strand.
AAGTAAAAGTGGTAAAAGTGATTGACTTATATTGGCAATACAATAAAATATACTTTTTTAGTAATTTATCAAATTAAACTAAAAAGAAAGTGCTATTTATCAAATTACACTTACCATTTATTTTTAAGACTCAATAGTTACAGATAACAGGAGGTCTTTTATTTTATCGCAACAACGTTACATGCCCTATATATTCATGTTTCTTACCCAGCACATCTTTTAACTTTACTTTCCAAACATATACCTCTTGTTTTTCTTCACCGCCTTTTCCTTGTACTCGACCATCCCATCCTTTTACAATATCATCCGTATAAAATATTTTCTCGCCCCATCGGTCAAAAATCCACATTTCATATTGCGCAATACCAATGCCTTTCCCGGTAAATACATCATTGATGTTATCATTATTGGCAGGAGAAAAAGCGTTAGGAATATAGAATGTAAATTCAGGCAAGATCTCTACTGCAACATACGCAGTATCTGAACAGCCATATTGGTTCATCACTATCAGGTTTGAATAATAAGTTCCAGCAGAAATTTCGCTGTAAAAATGCGTAGGATCTACATTCACAGAATCAATTTTAAAAGGTCCATCTCCAAAACTCCACCACCATTTTGTGTAATCAATCGATTGGTTTGTAAAATATTCTAACGGAGTTAAAATATTGCCTGGGTTAGGATTCACTGTATAAGCAGCAATTGGCGTAGGATATACAGTAATGTAATTGACTTTATTATTGATAGGACTTACACAACCACTATCAGTTGTAAGCACTAATGATACACTGAACAAGGCTAATTGACTACTACTGCTATTTCCATAACAATGGTTAACAGAAGCGCTTGTTGGATTATTTAAGGTGGTGCCATCTCCTAAACTCCATTGCCATTGCGAGATTTGAGCGGGTCCGGTAATTGAAGGTGAGGCATCGGTAAAATTAACGCAATGTTTAGGTATAGGACAACCACTTAATTTATCACCGCTGAAAATAGCAACCGGATTATAATTCACATAAATAACTTTTTTTATAGTATCCCGGCAACCACCGACACTCATACTGGTTACAGATATTAAAGCGACTGTTTGCGACCCGGGACCTGCAAATGTAAAATTGGTGTTTTGTCCTGCACCTTCAAAAGTGGAAATTGAGTTATTAAAGTCCCAGAACCAATTCATGACGGCCCCACTATTTGGCAAAGAGATTGCTGTAAAAGTCATTGCCGACTGATCACAAGCTGATGAACTGGCAATTTTCATATTGGGCTTTTCGTATACCGCCACTTGCTTGGTAATGGCAGCTTTACAACCTTTATTGGATGTTACCGTTAATGTGGCAGTATAAACTCCCGCCGCTAAGTAAACATGCGATGATGTAGAAGCCGCAGCAGGTGCAGAAAATAACCCGTCTCCGTAATCCCATCCATAAGATATATTTGTGCCAATAGCGATCGTACTTGAAGAGCCATTAAATGTATTGGGTTGTGCGTTGATACATTTATTCACAAAAGTAAAATCAGGAACCGGATTTGGATTTACCCAGACAGTAATTGTATTGTTAGTGTTAGCACAAACCAAACCAACAACCGGAGAAGTTGAAACGGTATAGCTAACGGCATTATTCCCAAAATTAGGAAAAACAAAATTAGGATTGGCCACACCTGTCACATCAACAGTTCCATCGTTTGAAAAATCCCAGACATAGGTGTTAACTATATTACCGTTTGGATTACTGGCATCAGTCATAAGGGAAGAAGTGCCCAAACAAACAGAATCTGAAGTAAAAGATGCTGTTGGAACACCATACACGCTTACCACCTTTACAATATTGTCAATACAATTATGTAATGAGGTTGCTGTTAAAGTAACATTGTAACTGGCATTTACATTTCCTCCAAGTGTATAAGTATGAGAAGGCCCGGTTAAGCTGGAAGTATTTCCATCATTAAAATCCCATAAATATGTAGTTCCTAAACCAACGTTTGCATTTGTTGTTTCATCGGTTAGATTAGTGAAAAGGCTTGCTGTTCCAAAACACACTCGATCCGGTGTAAACTCTGGAATAGTATGACCCCAAACATTCGCCGGCAATGATGTTGTATCTTTACAACCGTTAGTTGAAGTTACAATTAAGGATGTGGTAAATGTACCCGAAGCAACAAATATATTTGTTGGCGCATTGGTCGTATTATCAATAGAACTGTTACTTGTAAAATCCCATTGCCAATTTGTAATAGAACCAACAGAAGTGGTTGATAAATCTGTGTAAGCAGTTGCGGTAGACTGACATACTGATGTTGCACTGAAGTTTGCAACTGGCTGAGGATAAATATCAACCGTTTGTGTGATACTAGCGGTACAGGTTGTATTAGCAGTCACTAATAAAGTAATTGCTTTTACTCCACTGCTGTTATATGACAAAACAGGTGGGTTTTGAATATTACTTGTGGATGAAGGTGATGAGCCTGTTCCAAAAATCCAGGCATAGGTTGTGATATTATTCGGCAACGGAATAGTGGAGGTATTATTTAAAAGTACATTTGAATTCATACAGGCATTCACTGGTGTAAAAGTTGCTGTTGGCAATACATTTACAGTAACCGTTTTAACTACATTATCAACACATCCATTTGTAGTAGTTGCAGTGAGCGTAACGTTATAAACAGAAACTCCCACTGAAGTATACAAATAGGAAGGATCCTGCACGGCCGAAGCCCCTAAACCATCTCCAAAATTCCAAATCCAGGATGGTGTACCTCCTACATTGGCATTTGTTGTAGTATTGGTAGTATTACTAAAATTAGTAGTTGTATTAAAACAAACCGTAGTAGCAGTAAAATTTGGAATAGAATGCCCCCAAACATTCAATGGTAATACAACAGTATCTTTACAAGTACGGTTATCGGTAACTATTAAAGAAGTAGAGAAAGTACCTGATGCCGGATACACATTTGTTGGAGCGCTAGTGGTATTATCCACAGATCCGTTATTGGTAAAGTCCCAGGCCCAGGCTACAATAGAACCTGTTGGTGCAGAAAGGTCTGTAAATGCGGTAGCAGTAGATTGACAGACAGAAGTTGTACTGAAATTGGCAATCGGCTGTGCATATATCATAACAGTTTGTGTGACAGCTGCTGTACAACTTGTATTAGCAGTTAAACTAAGGGTAATACTTTTTACACCGCTGGTAGAATAAGTTGGTAAGCTTGGATTAAACCCGGTACCTGTTGCCGGCGTTGCATCAGCACCAAAATTCCATGAATACATAGTAATAGAATTTGGAGCTACCACCGTGGTATTATTAGTTAATGTGATGGCTGAATTTAAACAAGCATTACTTGCTGAAAACGATCCGGTTTGTATATCATTTACCACAACAGGTATTGTCAAACTATCTTTGCAGCCATTGTTTGTTGTCGCCATTAACTCCGCAGTGTGTGTACCAACACTTGTATACGTATTGGTTGGAAACTGAGTGGTATTATCAACAGTTCCATTATTATCAAAATCCCAGGCCCAGTTTGTAATATTATCAGGAGCCGATACGGAAGATGAGTTTGTAAAAGCGGTTGTTAAATTTAAACACACTGTATTACTGGATATCGACACTACGGGGTTTGGGGCTATATTCAGGGTTTTAGTAAAAACACTGGAACATCCATCGGTATTTGTAACTGTGTAGGTTATTGTTTTTGTACCCGGGCTTGTATATACATGAGTTGTTGTAGCTCCATTGCCAGTATTGCCATCCCCAAAATTCCAGGCATGAGAGGCTAGGCCTACAGTAGGTGTGGATGTGCTTGTAAATGTTGTTGTTGAATTCAAACACGCACTGGATGCACTAAAACTGGCAGTAGGAGCAGGTGTTACCGTAACCATTTTAGTAATACTATCCGTGCAACCTCCGTTTGAAACTAAAAGCTGAACACTATAAGTTCCGGGAGTGGTGTATGTATTTGTTGGATTTTGAGTTGTATTATCATTAATTCCATCATTATTAAAATCCCAGTAATAATTAGAAATAGCAGGGCCACCATTTTGGTTGGTATTGTCCGTAAATGGAACCGTAAAGGTATTGGAGCAAGGCGTAGTAGTAAAAGTAAAATTAGCAATAGGCTTTGGCACTAAATTAAATGTGGAATATAATACCGGACTTTGACAACTAGTTCCCTGCATACCGAGTGTGACTGAATAAGTTCCGGCTGTTGAAGATGTAATACATTGGGTAGCCTGACCAGTGGCTCCTCCCGGGCCATTCCATAAATAAGAGGTAAATCCTGGCGGAGCACACAGAGTATTAGTTGTTGGCGTACACATATTAGTAGTAGTTTGACCCACCGGTATATCTGTTCCATTTAAATTTAATGTCATGGGTTGGCAAGAAGCATCGATGTAGCAATACCCCGGATGAGCTCCCTGCGAGGCAACACAACCTCCAACAGTAAATTCGATGTTTACACATTGACCTATATATGGGGATAAATCAAACGAGCGTGTTTGCCAATCTTTATATAACCAACCTCCGCTTGTAAGAAAGCTAGGGTCAGCACCACTAGTAGCAGAACAACCAGAACCTGCAGCAGAAGCTTGATACTGTGCGCAAGGAATGACCACATTATTACATGTCTCAAATTTTATATTAAAAAATGGTTGTTCAGAGCAGGAATGAGTACCGTCTTGTAAAATAATAGCATATTTATAAACGAATACTGAATTAGCTGCGGTAACGGTAAACGTTTGGTTTAGTCGATAGGATATTCCTCCCGTTCCCGTTTGGCCTAATCTCACTGCAAAATTTCCGCCACCAACAGGAACCATTGAAACTGCCGGCACATTTGGATCGGCACCGGGACCAACAATAACCGCCTGCCCTGTAGGATTGGGACAACAGCCCGCCATTGTTTGCGAATTATTATTTGGACCTTCTAAAGCCGTCCAACCAGCAAGTGTTCCTGTTTCAAAACCAGGATTTGTACATGGAGCTTGTACACTCGGAAGCGGAGCATTCACTTTAAACCCATAATGAAAATCAATATAATTTCGTTTTAATACTGCTACAAAACGCTTTTGCTGCCATTCTTCTTCAGCATTCATGCGTGCCTGGATCCATGCAGCCGTTTCATCGAATCCAACCAATGAATCCGCATCAAATTCTAAAGGCAAATAAAATTTGTCAATAGTCTGGCCTTGAATTCCTTTATGTTCATGATGATGATCTGTAGGATCAATTTGTGAAAAACCAATATATGGCGATATTAAAGAAACAATAACAAGCAATAGTTTAGTAAAGTTTTTCATTCGGGTGTGTTTTGTTTTATAACAATAATATTAAAATAGCACTTGGGACACTAGAGGGGCAACCCCCTACTTAGGTAACACGGTTAATTAGTGAGTAACCATGATAGCAATACAATAATATATACTTTTTTGTGAAAAATCAAACTTTAAACTAAGGAAAAGATGCTATTAACTAATTGATAATCAAGTTTCACCCAAACGTATTTTGGAGGGATTCTGTAGGGAGAAATTAAGGAGTAGTTTAGTTTTAAAGTGATTTAAATACTTTTTTCCAAACTGCTAAAGAGTACAGCCTAAGGATAAAACCCGATTTTTTATCTAAAAGCTTTTCAAAATCGCGGTTTAAACTAGTCATATCCATAAAATCAAGATTTTCCCGAATAGTATTTAAAATTTGCGCTTTGTAAGGCAAAAACCATTTTTGAACAGGCGTTTCAAAACCAATTTTATCGCGACGGTTATAAATTTGTTGTGGGATGTAATTTTTAGTAGCCTCACGCAATAAATATTTTGAAACACCTTTCCTGATCTTTCTGTTTCCTTCAATTGAAAATAAATAATTTACCAGCTCAACATCATCCGCAAAAGGAACCCTACTCTCTATTCCAAAAGCCATACTACAACGGTCTTCACATTTTAAATAAGATTTTAGCCTTCCTGAATAATCTATTGCCAGCTGGTTATTTAATCCTGAAGCCAATTTTTCATTTTTACTTTTTCCGAAATGCTTTTTACTGTCAATAAAATAATCTGAATAGTCTACGCTTAAATTTAAGGCATCTTTAATTAAATGCTTTCCAAATAATTGGTAAGCATTGGGTACCGTTTGTTTCGCCTCATTAATTTGGTTAAATGTATTCAGGCCCAAATTCTCTTTCCACAAAGCCATAAAATGATGGGAATAACCCGCAAATAATTCATCGGCTCCCTGCCCATCCAATACTACTTTAATATGATTTTCAGCGGCCAGTTGCATGACACGGTGTTGGGAATAAGTACTGGTACTCCAAACCGGTAAATCCTGGGAATAATTTAAAGTTTCAATATCATTGAAAAATTCATCGGCAGTAGGACTAACAGTTTGCCAGTTACCTTTAACAGATTCAGCTGCTAGTTTTGCATAACCTGTTTCATCAAATACTTCATTAGGAAATACGGCCGTAAACAATTTCATTTGCTTACCCGGCTGTAAATGTTTTACAATACCAGCTATAATAGAACTATCCAAACCACCGCTTAAGCAGGATCCAATTTCCACATCGCTCCTTAACCTCAACTTTATCGCATTTACCAATTTCTCTTCAATCGCATGAATAAGTTCATTATCACTTTTCAAATTCAAAGACTTTTGAGGCAAAGCATAATATTTTGTTGTTTTAAATACGTGCGTGGATAAATTATAAACTAAATAATGAGCAGGTTTTAATTCAACTATGCCTTTGAATAAACTTTGATCGGTATTTTCAAGATTACCATTTACAATAAAATCAAATTGCTGTGTTTCATTAATTTCAAAAGGAACTATTCCTGATTTAATAAATGCCTTATATTCACTTGCAAATGAAAAAGCATCCGGTGTATCACAATAGTAAAAAGGCTTTACTCCCACTCTATCTCTGGCACAAAATACTTGATTATTTTTTTTGTCAAATAATGCAAAAGAAAACATGCCGTTGAACCTTTGCAAACAGTCTATACCCCATTCTTTATATGCTTCAATAATAACTTCGGTATCGGTTTGCGTTACAAAAACATGGTTTTTAAGTTTTAATTCATCACGCAACTCTATGTAATTAAAAATTTCTCCGTTAAAGGTAATCCAGTATTCGCCCACTGTATCACACATAGGCTGATGACCGGATTCTGATAAATCGATGATCGATAAACGCCGGTGTGCGAACCCCACCTTAAAAGATTGAGCAAAATTTTGAAGTGATGTACGGGGATTAAATAAAAAAGAGTTGCTTTCTTTATTAACCAAAGGCGTTTCATCCGTGTAAACCGGAACTGATTTTTCCTTAGAAATAAAAGTGAATCCTTCGCCATCCGGACCACGATGTTTGATAGCCCGGTTCATAGCAAACAAATCCTCTATATGAGCAAGCTTGTTTGTTTTTGAAATGATACCAGCTATACCGCACATATTAAATTGATATTGATGAGAGTTTAGATGGCAGAGATGCTTTTTTCAATAATTCTTTAAAAATTTTAATCCATTCTATTTGTTCAGGCACAAAACTATCATTGTGAAAGATAGAAATAAATTCTCCACCATGAATTTGAACCTGATTCAACAATTCATTTATGACTGCCGTTGCTTTCTCCGGAGAGTACTGATTATAATCTCTAAGAGTTCCTTCCATAACGGTACTAGGATGAATCATTAAATTAGTAGATGTATTTCTTTCTAAATCAAACCAGGGAAAAGGTGTACATAAGCCTGTTCTGAAACCGGATTGTGAGGCATAGATCATGGTATAATCATCTGTAATTCCTGATTTTATAAACTGTCTGTAAGTTTCAGGAAATTTGATTCTTAAAAAATGGCAACGAGCCGATGTTATTTTAGTTTCAATAATATCTTCTAAACGTTCTTTTTCTATCTCTATCTTTTCAGGATGATCAAAGGAATTATAAGAAGGGTGCAATCCTATTGTATGCGTTGAAGATAATGACCTTAGCAGTTTTCTAAATCCTTTATTTTTATAGTAAGGGTTTTTATCATAAGCAGAGTAATCACCAATTAAAACAAAGTAACGCAAATCAGTTTGTGACTCTTTATGGAGTGAATTAATTAAATTAAAAGTGTTATAAGGATCTTTTTCATCATTTAAATTACTGACTAATCTTTGCCCAGCCTGCTTGAATTTCAAAGAAAACATATCCTTGGCTAAACCACCAAAATTTCTTAATAATCCTTTGTTAGCATAAGCAAACGCATTATCAATATCAATGGTTGACAAAAAATTAAACTCTCTTTTGCCAAATTTTAATTCAGGATAAATTTGTTTCAATTTTTCCGCAAACTGTTGAATGGCAATATTCAAAAAAGGTATTTGCAAACAACCATAACGGAGGGCAAGGCTATTTTCTGCATTAAACCTGCTGTGCTCATCAGTTTCAATATCAAGGTATTCTTCATAACGACTAGCAAAATAAAACACAGTCGCAAAAATATCGTAGCCCAAAAAATCATTGGTATCAGATTTAAAAAATAAAGGGAAATCCTTAAATACAGAATCAGCTTGAGGGACTATTTTTTTTATAGCTGCATCAAACAATAAAGCATCTGAGTTAATAAAAACTACAGATTCCTTGTCAGAATCGGTATAGGAAATTTTAGGTAATTCGCTTTTATTGAATTCATTCCATTCATCTGTCAATTCAAACGAGGTCATTAAAATGTGATCGAATATCACGGCAGTAGTATATTTCAGCCGTTCGGTAATTTTATGAGTATATATTAATAACACCTGTAATTATTTAATGGCAAGCTTTACGATATCTTCATAAATGTTTTTCCAATCAACCCATTCTGTAGCTGTTCCCATTGTATCATTATGAAAAATGGTTACTAATTCGCCATTGTATTTTTTAACCTGATCAACCATGGGCTTGGCGTATTCAACAATATTTTCGCGCGTTGCCCGATCCTTAAATCTCAGTGAAGTTTCACTCAAACAAAAAGGATGAATTTTTAATCCTGTTTCTACTTCATCATCCAGATCATACCAGTAAAAAGGCATACATAAACTAGCTCTGAATCCGTTAAAAGTAGAATAACCCATTGAATAATCATCCGTAATTCCTAACTCGAGTAATGTAGCATAAGTATCAGGAAACTTTAGCATTGAAAAATGCTGGCGGGAATTGAAAATATCGCGATGCGTAATTTTCGCCAGTCGGTTGATTTCTACTTTCACCTGGTGAGAGTTTCCATTGGAACCAAAGGAAGGATGAATGCCAATATTGGCATAATCGGCTAAGTGTTTAATCAGTTGCTGAAAACCATAATTATTGGAAGGATGATTTTTATCATTCACACCATAATCGCCCAATAAAAAGAAATAGATGACTTTCAAATGATATTTTCTCTGAATTTCAAGATGATAATCATAAGAATCAAAAGGGTCTTTTTCCTTCTTTAATAAAACAGCCGTCCGTTGCTTCATATCCGCTTTATCAAAATTCATTAATGCTTTTAAATACCCTCCCAAAGTCCGCATCATTCCTTTTTCCTGGTATTTGTAGGCATTATCAATATCAAGCGTAGAAACGAAACTATAAGGCGTATGAGTAATTAATAAACCTCTGAACTTTTTAAGCAAGAGTTTCTCAAACTCTGTGATCCATAAATTAACTAAAGGTTTTCTTAAAAAGTCATATTGGTAGGCCAAACTATTTTCTGCTTCAAAACGGTTAAAAGCATCAGGTATAAAAGGCAGATATTCTTCGTAACGACTCACCAGATAAAATGAAGCGGCAAAAAGATCAAAAGGCAAAGCGTTATGATAGGTCTTAAAAAAATATTTAAAATAATCATCATGGTTTTGCATTTGGATTATTTGTTCCTTAATTCCGGATTCAAATAAAAGATGATGAGAAGTTATATGGAGTCCATCTTCCAGATCTTCATTAGTGTACGACAATTTATTTCCTTCAAACGACTTATAATCATCTATGTTATTGGTGATAGTAAATTCCAATCCCAAACAATCTTTCAAAATTAAATTGAAAATATATTTTACCCTAGGAGTAATTTTATGGGTGTAAATGAATATATGTTTATTTGGATTCAAGGGATAAAGCTGTTATAACAAATATAATAGCTCTTAACTAACGTTACTTTATATTTAAATATTGTTATTTATAGCAGATTGTTAATTAAAAATAATATTGGCCTCTTTCAACAGTGACTATCAAAGCTTAATTTTTATAAATTTAAGCACCATTTTTAAAACAAATATTTATGCAACAATTAATTGAATGTGTTCCTAATTTTTCTGAAGGACTAGATCTTTCCATCATCCACCAAATCACGAATGAAATTGAGTCGGTTGAAGGTGTAAGGTTATTAAATGTAGATCCGGGAAAGGCTACTAACAGAACTGTTGTGACGTTTGTGGGAAGTCCACAGGCGGTAATAGATGCTGCGTTTTTAGCCATTAAAAAAGCGGGCGAATTAATTGATATGAGCAAACATAAAGGCGAGCATCCACGTATGGGCGCTACTGATGTTTGTCCCCTGATTCCTATTGCAAATATTAGTATGGAAGAAACAGCTAAATGGGCTCAAAAATTAGGGGAACGTGTAGGGAATAATTTACAACTACCTATTTATTTATATGAAGCAGCTCAACCAAATAAGGAACGGAATAATCTTTCTGTAATCAGGGCTGGTGAATACGAAGGGTTTTTTAAAAAAATAAAATTACCGGAATGGAAACCTGATTATGGGCCGGCATTATTCGATGCAAAACGCGGTGCCACTGTTATTGGTGCACGCGATTTTTTAGTGGCATACAATGTTAACTTAAATACAACCTCTACCCGTCGCGCTAATTCTATTGCATTTGATGTTCGCGAAGGTGGTCGTGTGAAACGTGAAGGTGATCCTATCAACGGAAAAATTGTAATGGATGCTAATGGAAATCCGGTTACTATCCCTGGTAGTTTAAAATCTGTCAAAGCCATTGGCTGGTTTATTGAAGAATATGGAGTGGCACAGATCTCCATGAACCTGACCAATATTAACATTACACCTTTACATATTGCGTTTGACGAAGTTTGTAAAAAAGCCACTGAACGTGGAATTCGTGTAACAGGCTCTGAACTGGTTGGATTGGTACCGTTAAAATCATTATTGGATGCCGGAAAATATTTTCTTGTAAAACAACAACGATCAACCGGTGTTTCTGAAAAAGAACTCATCAAAATTGCCATTAAAACAATGGGGTTAGATGAATTGGCTCCCTTTAAACCTGAAGAACGGATCATTGAATATTTGCTGAAAGAAAAAGCAAACAGCAAACTGATAAACATGAGCCTTGAAGATTTTGCAGACGAAACAGCCAGCGAAAGTCCAGCGCCAGGCGGAGGATCCATCTCTGCTTATGTAGGTGCTTTAGGCATTTCATTAGCGACGATGGTTGCCAATTTATCATCACATAAAAAAGGTTGGGATGAACGTTGGGAAGAGTTTAGTAACTGGGCAGAAAAAGGACAAAAAATAAAAATTGAGTTAACAAAACTCGTTGACTTAGATACAGCGGCTTTCAATAAAATTATGGTTGCTTTTGGATTACCAAAATCTTCAGATGATGAAAAAGCAGCTCGCAAACAGGCTATACAGGATGCTACCAAATTTGCGATTGAAATACCTTTTAAAGTAATGCAGTTATCTTACGAGAGTTTATCGATTATTAAAGCTATGGCGGAGACAGGAAATCCAAATTCTGTTTCTGATGCAGGTGTGGGTGCTTTATGCGCACGAAGCGCCGTAATGGGCGCATTTATGAATGTTCGCATTAACGCTAGTGGATATGATGATAAGATTTATGTAAATGACATCATCTCCAAAGGAAAAGATATTGAAAATAAAACCATTAGTTTGGAAGCTGATGTTTTGAAAATTGTAAATGAGAAAATTGGGGTGTAACACCCTAATTTTCCTATCTTTATACCCTTAAAAATAAAATACTATGTTTGATAGTTTATCCGATAAGCTCGATAGAGCCCTTAAAACATTAAAAGGCCAGGGAAAAATCACGGAAATTAACGTTGCCGAAACGTTGAAAGAAGTTCGTAAAGCCCTGTTGGATGCCGATGTTAACTATAAAGTTGCCAAAACATTTACAGATACTGTTAAAGAAAAAGCCTTTGGACAAAATGTACTGACTGCTGTTTCTCCTAGTCAATTATTAGTAAAAATTACCCATGATGAGTTAACCCAGTTAATGGGCGGACAAATGGAAGAGATTTTCCTTGGAGGAAATCCAACTATTATTTTAATGAGCGGTTTGCAGGGTTCTGGTAAAACGACTTTTACTGGAAAACTTGCCAATTTCTTAAAAACTAAAAAAGGTAAAAAACCTTTATTGGTTGCTTGTGACGTTTATCGTCCCGCAGCAATTGATCAGTTACATGTGTTAGGAGAACAAATTGGTGTGGATGTTTTTTCTAACAGAGAAGAAAA
>JANPOX010000211.1:0-5431 GCA_031428235.1 Bacteroidia bacterium
TGATTTATTATTGGATAAAGAAACCTTGCAACGTTTATGGGTTTTAAGAAAACATTTATCGGACATGAATCCGGTTGAGGCGATGGAATTTTTATTGAATCAATTAAGCAAAACACGATCTAACGAAGAATTTTTAATTGGCATGAACCGTTAAATTTATGTCACCTAAAACTTTCTTATATCCGCTTATTTATAGTGTATTGGTTATTGTAGCCACTTGTGTTACCTTTTATGGTGGCTTTACCAACTATATTAATACAGTTACAATTATTGGTTGGTTATTGATTATTCCGTTTTGCGTTTTAGCCATGCTTTATACAAAAAAAGAAATCTATCACAATAATATTGGCGGCAAGGATGCTGTAAAAGAAGGTTTAAAATTTATTGTCTTCAGCACCGTTCTTTTAGTAATATTTCAGTGCGTATTTTTTACTTTAGATTTTAAGGCTTATAAAATTAATTTTATTCAGACCTATGGTTTTGAATTAGCGAAAACCCAAATCAAAAACGGACACCTTAAAATTACTGAAGCGGAAATTCCAAATTTGATTCTAAAAGAAATAGAACAGGTTACATTGTTTAAAGAATGTACGAGCATTGTTTTTAAAAATTTATTTTTAGGAACAATTACATCTGTGATTTGTGCGGTTACTTTACGGGCGAAGTTGAGGGGTTAAATTTCATTTAAAAGGTTTAACTAGTTAAAATCGTAATTGAAACTAATTAAAAGGGGAAATATAAAAACTATTTAAATCAAATTTTAAAATTAAAAAAAGCCCTGTAAACTAACTATTTCAGGGCTTTTTTAGGCTAATATAATTCAATTACAAACGACTACAATTGTTTTTATTCAGATACAACCGATTATTAACCGAATCTTTTTTTTCGTTGCCATTACCTTTGTTTCGTCGAAAATAATGAAGCGCTTCAAAATTAAAACGACAAAGCTAATTTGTAGAAACGTATAATAATTTAAAAAAAAGAAAACATGATGAACACATTAAGAAACCGCGTACAGTTAATTGGTAATTTAGGGACAGCTCCGGAAGTAAAAAACTTAGAAGGAGGAAAAAAAATGGTAAGATTAGTAATTGCCACCAATGAGACTTTTAAAAATCAAAAAGGAGAAAAAGTAACAGAAACAACATGGCACAATGTAACCGCCTGGGGTAGTCAGGCAGAATTTGCAGCAAAATATTTAGAAAAAGGAACTGAAATTGCTATCGAGGGTAAACTAAAAAACAATAATTATACAGATAAGGATGGTGTGAAACGTTATGTTACAGATATTGTAGTGAATGAGTTTACCATGATTGGTAATAAGAAGGTTTAAATTTTTCTTTTATAAAATAAAAACTCCCAATCACAAATGTGGTTGGGAGTTTTTATTTAAGAAGAATTCTACTATCAGACAAAATTTATTTTACCACCAAAATACCATTTGCTAAAAAACGAATTTCCTTTTTTGGTTCTTTAATCGCATCTATTTCTGCCTGAGATTTTTTTCCATCTTCGGCATAATGCTTCAACTCATCTACAGTTGTTGTTTTTATAAAAGCAATGCCATCTAAAACAACATTCTTTCCGGAGATCGCCATTGGTACAAAAAAACCATAATCTTTCATTTTCACAAAAGCTTCTTCCTTTTCATCAATTTTTAAAGTCATCCAGCAACCTTTGCTAGCACATGAACTCAGTGCTTTGGCTTTAATCTTAACCGCCACCGTATCTTTTGATTTCAATAGCATTGGTAACTCAGAAATTGAAATGGCTCCCGTTTCTGTAATTTTTACACCATAATTATCACCTGGTTTTGCTTTGCCTTCCGGCGCCTGCGCGTTTGTATAGTAAGAGCAAAAAACACTCATTAATAAAATAATACTTTTTTTCATGATTTTATAATTTAATTTTTAGATAGATGTTATTTCAATTTACAATCAGTCGGAAATTTATTAATGAATTATTTAATCATCATGCCCTTTTGCATTTTTTATTTTTTGTTCAAGGTATAATTGTTCTTCCCGTTGCATTTGTACTTTCAGAGAATCGCTGATATCCTTTTGTCCGAGCTTTTCAAGATCCGGCTTGCCGGCATTTACCCAAGCAGTATACCATAAACTGCCAACCATCGCAATACTTTCACGCATACGGCGTTCAACCTGACCTTTAATCATTAAATCATATCGATTTGTATATTCTACTGAATAGGTTTTTATCATCACATTGCCCCTGTTTTCAAAAGCATATTTACGGTCTGTTGGAAAATCCTTATTCAACATGGCTTCAAATTTCAAAACACTATCTACCGCCATATGGCTATCATAAACTACTTTCCATGCCATTTTTAATGGAGAATCAATATACTTAGCCCGTCCAACAAAATAATCGTAGTCCTCTGCTTTTAATTCCGGAATTCTGCTTTCCCAAAAACCGTGGATGCCACGTTGACCGGTAAATTGTCCATTATAATTCTCGGTAGTGTGCAAGGGGACATGTGCATCGCCTATATAATGCCCAAGGTCTGCACTATAATGCAGAATCCTATCCAGGTTTTCATCTTTAAAGGCATTCAGTAATTTGTAATAATGTTTCTCTATTTGCCAGGGAACAATACCATATGCCATCAAGGTATCCTCCGAGTATTTTTCAACAGCAGCTTTCCAGAATTTAGGCACACTATCAAAAGCATGTTCACCATAATGATCTATATCAATGTAATGTCTTGGCGCTTCTCCTTCTACGCCGTAACGTCTTTTATCAGGATCAACAGCGTGGTTAGTGACAAACTCAATATGTTTTTTATAAAACGTAACCATTTCAGGCGGCAACGTAAACACTGCCATTCTATTGATACGTTTATGTCCGTAAAAGCCCCAGGACTTGGAAGATTCTTTAGGAAGAAATAAAATAAATCCAAAAAACATTAAGCCGATAATAATAATCCTTCTATACATCATTATAAACAATACAATTAGATACTAAATATACTAATAACGCATTATATAAATATCCCTCAAGACCAGTTTTTAATAATATTTATATACACCAAATTACTTATCTTTATAATAAGTAGAAACTCACATGGCCTTTTATAATAAAACATTTCTGTTAAGTATTTTATTTCTATTTACGGTTAATTCTCATGCCCAATCCAGGGCGCAAAATTTAAGTGCAACACAATACAAGCAAAGTGTACTAATTAATTTTATTATTACACCTGGAAATGATTGCGTAGGCTATCAAATTCAACGGTCAACTGATTCAATAAATTTTGACGTACTCTATGATTACTCAGGTATTTGTGGGAATCAACCAATAGCTCAAAGTATTACGTTTACCGATGAAGTTCCTGTAAAAAATGCAGTTAATTATTATCGCATATTAATTCCGCCTGCTGATTATTCGAAAATTACCTCTATTGTATTTAGCGACATTTCTGAAAAAGGATATTTATTATATTCAAACCCTATATCTAAAAATTTTATTTTACTGAGTAATTCCAACAAAGGCGAACTAACTATCTTTAACCAAACAGGCTGTCTAATTAAAGAATACACTCCTGATGAAAACGGACTATACAAGGAAGATTTTTCAGCCTTTCCCAATGGCTTATATTATTTCATAATTCAATCCGCCATTGGTAAAGACGTTAGCGGGAAACTGATAAAACAGTAATAATTAATAAAAAATACAAAACAATAAAGGTAAATCCAAGAACTGGTAAAATCTCCTTTTAAATTTTTATACCAATAATTAAAACATCATCTACTTGCTCGTATGATTTTTTCCAATCATTAAATGCGGTTTCGATTTTTTGTTTTTGCTCGTTGGAAGAAAGGCTTGAAATTGAAATAAATAATTCTTTCAAATTTTTTGACATAAATTTTTTACCGTTATCTCCGCCAAACTGATCGGCATAGCCATCCGTAAAAATAAATAAAGAATCGTTTTTCTGAAGTTGAATTTTAGTAGTAGTAAATTCCTGCTCATCTGATGTAAAACCCGCAATGGCCATTTTATCAGCTTTATATTCAATGGCCTGATGATCCCTGATAAGCAGTAATGGCCTGTTTGCCCCAGAATATTCTACTTCATACAAAGACTTACTAAATTTCAATAAAGCAATGTCCATCCCATCCATTTGTTTAGATTCATCTGAATGTTGTTTTAATACTTTTTTGATCTTTTGGTTTAAAAAGGATAAAATTTTTCCGGGCTCTGAAATTTTCTTTTCAAAAATGGCCTGTACTATTTTATCAACTCCTATAATACTCATTAAAGCCCCCGGTACTCCGTGTCCTGTGCAATCTGCAGCAATGCAATAAAACGCCTCCTGTGATTCACCAAACCAATAAAAATCACCACTCACAACATCCTTAGGCTTGTAATAAACAAAACTTTCTGGAAACTTATTTTTTAATTCAGTCAGATCTGGCAAAATCGCCTGCTGAATTCCCTTTGCATATTGAATACTATTATCGATTTCCTGTTTTTTTTCAGCGATAATATGATTTTGTTCCTTTAACTGCATATTAGTTAATTGCTTTTGTTTGTTTTGCCTAAACAATAGGGCGGCAACAATAATTACAATTAAGGCAACTACTAAAAGACCAAAAATAAAATATGAGCTTTTTTTATTTTTTAATTCCTGAATTTCATTAGCCTGTTTTAGTTTTTCAACATTGGCTTCAGATTTCTCTAATGAATATGAACTCTGCATATTACTGATATTAGTAGAGTATGTTTCTTTATCCATCTCCTCTTTTAAATCAGAATACTTTTCAAAATAAAGATAGCCATCTTTATAATTACCTAACTTAAAATTGCTTTCAGCTAATGCTTTAAGGGCCAATACTTCCATATCTTTGATATCGTGACGATGATTATACCTATGAACAGTATTAAATTTAAGAATGGCCTGTTCAACCTGCTTATTATCCATTTCGCATAAACCCATGTTCAATACACAAATCATCATTCCTGTGGAATCACTAATTTTTTGATGGATTTCATAACTCTTGGTATTATAAAAAGTTGCAGTATTATAATCTTTTTGGCGATAAAATAAATCGCCTAAATTGCCATAGATGCGTCCCAAATCGTTGTAATGATGTGAACTGTTAGCAAATTCAATTCCTTTATTAAAGTAAGCAATAGCTGAATCAAAATATGGCCGATTACTTTTATTACTTTGATATCTATCAACATAATAACTAGCCAATGCATTGTAAATTTTTAATAACCCTACCGTATCTCTTAAAGAACTGTAGATTGCCAGGGATTGATATAAATACTTATCTGATTTGTAATTATGCTGTTGTATACAGAGAATCCATCCGATATTGTATAACGAAAAGGCTATAGCTTTTTGATCATGGATTGAATCATTAATACGGTATGATTTAAAATAATATTCTTGCGCTTTATTATA
>JANPOX010000212.1:0-6429 GCA_031428235.1 Bacteroidia bacterium
AATATGGTGTTCCGTCCTATTAGAATGTTAGCTGATCGCTTGAATACTTTACAAATGGGAATTGTAGCTTCCGAACGTGTTTTCAAAGTAATTGATACCGAGGAAATCATTTCAGAATGTGGAACTGTTTCAGCAAAAAAAATTAAAGGTAAGGTAGAGTTTAAAAATGTTTGGTTTGCTTATAAAGATGATAACTATGTGATCAAAAATATTTCATTTACGATTGAGCATGGTGAAACAGTTGCCATCATTGGTGCAACCGGTGCCGGAAAATCAAGCATCATCAATTTATTAAGCAGGTTTTATGAAATAAATAAAGGTCAAATATCGATTGATGGAGTTGCTCTCTCTGATTACCGATTGAATGAATTACGGGAATCCGTTGGTGTAGTATTGCAGGATGTGTTTTTATTCAGCGATACTATTTTAAATAATATTACACTTCATAATCCTGCTATTAGTGAACAGGATGTTGTAGATGCCGCTAAGAAGATTGGTATTCATGAATTTATAGCTGGCTTGCCAGGCGGTTATCATTATAATGTAAAGGAACGCGGGGCCATGTTATCAGCTGGTCAAAGACAATTGGTTGCTTTTGTGAGGGCCTATGTATATAACCCGCCAATTTTTGTGTTGGACGAAGCCACTTCTTCCATTGATGTGGAAACTGAAAAGCTGATCCAAAAAGCGTCATTTGAATTAGCTAAGAACAGGACTTCCATTATTATTGCACATCGTTTATCTACGATTCATCACGCAAAAAAAATCATCGTAATGAGTAAAGGCGAGATCATTGAACAAGGATATGCTTCAGATTTGAGTGATAAAGTAGATGGGGTCTATAAAAAGATGTTAGAATTGACATAGATTTTTCTTCTAAACCTGTTTAGTATAATTTTAACTTTTTAATCTACTTTTTTTTTTATAGTTTTAGAAGAATTAAATTTAATCTATGAAAAAAACATTACTATTAATTATCGGAGTTTTATCTCTTCAATCTTTTGCAAGTTCTATTAACGAGCTATTAGTCAATAATCCATATGACGCTTCATTTCGAAAAGCTTATAATTTAAATCCCTCAATTCCAAAAGGTGTTTTAGAATCTGTTGCTTTTTCACAAAGCAGGTTTGCTCAATTAGGCACTGTTAGCCAGGAGTCGAGCTGTATAGATTATCCAACTGCTTTTGGTGTGATGGGTTTAACAGAAAATGGACAAGGATATTTCAGGAATAACCTGGTTCTTGTTTCTCAATTATCTGGATATTCTATTCGGGATATAAAAACTGATGCAGAAAAAAATATTCTGGCATACGCGAAAGCATTTTCAGTTTTACAGCAACAGAATTCTATTTATGGTGACGATCTAAAGACTTACTTGCCTGTTTTTATTGCCTTAAGCGAGTTGCCTTTAGTAAACGACATTCAAAATGATTTTGCAATGAACGCACATTTATTTCAATTGTATTGGTTTTTATCTAAAGGTGATTTTCAGGATTTTTATGGATTTCCTGATTATCAAATTGATTTGCCCGGTATTTTCGGATCTAATTACGAGGTATTAAGTTCATCATCAGTAATTATTAATTCTTCTACTATTACTAATTCATCCGGTGCTTCCTATAAATTATCCGGCGTATCAAACACTGTAACTTCACCGGATTATGCGCCAGCTCTATGGAATCCTACAACTTGTAATTACAGTTCCAGATCAGGAACAGCTATTACTATGGTTGCAATACATTTTGTTCAGGGCTCGTATGCCGGATGTATATCGTGGTTCAAAAACTGTAGTGCATCTGCTTCTGCCCATTATGTGATCAGAAGTTCAGATGGGCAAGTCACGCAGATGGTTCTCGAATCAAATAAAGCGTGGCATATTGGTTCGGAAAATCCTTATACGTTAGGTACCGAACATGAAGGTTATATCAATAACGCGTCTTGGTTTACAACAGCTATGTATCAATCAAGCGCTGATTTAACAAGAGATATGTGTAGTAGTAACGGCATTAATCCGTTACGTTGTTATTTTGGTCCGGGGTGTAGCGGAACAACTGCACAATGTCTGCAAGGAACTTGTGTGAAAATAAAAGGACACCAAATGTTTCCAAATCAATCGCACAGTGATCCTGGTCCAATTTGGAACTGGGATAGATTTTATAAGCTGATTAATAATACTCCGGTAACAACAACTATTACAGCAACTAGTGGTACATTTTATGATACAGGTGGCGCTAGTGCCAACTATTCAAATGACGAACGAAAGTTATGGTTGTTTAAGCCAGCTGGTGCCACATCCATTAGCATGAATTTTACTTCATTCAATACAGAAAACAAATATGATTATCTGTTTATTTATGATGGCAGTACTGTAAATTCGCCATTGATAGGGAAGTATACCAGTACAGTTTCTCCAGGAAATATTAATTCTACCGGATCAAGTTTATTGTTTGAGTTTCGTTCAGACTGTGCCACAACAGCAAGCGGCTGGGCTGCCACATACACAACTAATGCTGTTTCTACTCCATCAACATCTACTGATATTATTGCGCCAACCACTGCCGTAAGTACAGTAGGTGCTTGGAAAACAGCAGATTTTACAGCATCTTTTACTGATGCAGATAATTCAGGTGGTTCAGGTATGCAAAAAAGTTTTTATCAGGTTATAGATTTTAATGGTACTGAATGGCGGGGAAATTATACCCGTGGTTTTTTCTCTGATAATTTTGATGTTGCTATTCATCCAGATTGGACACAAGGTCCTGGTACATGGGGCATTGCAAATAATGCGTTGGTACAATCTATGGAAACTACAACTACTGCGTCCAACACAAGTATTTATGCTACTTTAACTCAAACTTTATCGAATCGTTATTTATACAATTTTAAGGGAAAAATTGAAGGTACAGGAACTAACAGGAGAGCCGGCTTCCATTTTTTTGTTGATAATCCTACTTTGCCAAACCGAGGAAATTCTTATTTCGTTTATTTCAGATTGGATGCCCCTAAAGTTCAAATCTATAAAACAGTAAATGATGTGTTTTATTTAAAGGCAGATTCAGCTAATGTAGCTATTGTAGCCAATCAATGGTATGATTATAAAGTTATTTTTGACAGAACAACCGGTAAAATTGATGTATATAAAGATAATACATTAGTTGCAACATGGACAGATAGCACACCGTTAGTAGCCGGTGACGTATCGCCTTTGCCAAATGGAAGTTTTATTTCTTTCAGAAGTGGGGATTGTAAATGGAGCCTTGATGAGATTAAAGTATATCGCTCTCGTCCAACTGGCTCTGTTACTGTGTCTGTAGGTTCCGGAAACACAAAAGATGCACGCTATCAGAATCCAAGCCCTACACAATTTGCATGTAAAGTAAAATCCATTGTGAATGATGTTGCCGGAAACCTATCAACGATTGATTCTGAAGATATTAATATTGATTGGACTAATCCTTCTAACATAGCTACTATTAAAGATGGAAAGGCAGCGGATATCAACACGGTTACAACCAGTGATTCTCTTTCTGCTAATTGGTCTTCATCCAAGGATTCCAATTCTGCCATTTCTGAATACTGGTATTCTATTGGTACAAGTCCGGGTGCTGTTAATACCAGAACATGGACCAGCTGCTGGGGAGATACAATGGTTACGGCAAAAAATTTAACTTTAGTCAACGGTACCACTTATTATTTCAATGTGAAGTCAGAGAATGGTGCAGGATTATTTAGTAATGTAATTAGTACAAATGGCCAAACGGTTACCATTTCTATTCCAACTGCGCCTACAGCTTCTATTAATACGGTTAATAATGTATGCGCCGGCCAAACTGTTGCCTTAGCTGACGCTTCTTCAGGGGGTCCTACAAGTTGGTTATGGAATATGCCCGGTGCTTCGCCTGCTACTGGAAATACACAAAATATTTCCGTATCATATACTAATTCAGGAGTGTATACTGTTACTTTAACGGCCTCTAATTCAACCGGAACAAATACTGCTACTAAAACAATTACGGTGAGCCCTAATCCAACGGTTTCTATTTCTGCATCCAGTTCTTCTATTTGTTCTGGTCAAACCTCAACATTAACTGCAACCGGAGCCACTTCCTATTCTTGGAGTCCTTCAGCTGATCTAAATACTTCATCGGGTAGTGTAGTTGTTGCTAGTCCTACTGTAAATACAGTTTATTCAGCAATAGGTACATCAGGTTCATGTTCAAGTAATTCTACCTTTTCTATAACAGTAGGTATTTGCACCGGAATCAATATTCTGAGTTCAGAAAATTATTTTTCAATTAATCCTAACCCATTCTCAGATATCATTCAAGTGTCATTTAATTTGAATTCGGATGAACAAATCGAGTTTATGTTATATGATGTTTTAGGAAAAGAGATTTTGCATAACGTGTTTAAAGAAAATGCAGGGATCTATACTAAAGCTATACCGATGACAAATCTTAACCTGAGCGGGGGTATTTACTGGATGAAAGTAAGGTATAACAACCAGGACTATTATAAAAAATTGATTAAGAACTAATATTTAAATAATTTATTTTAAAAAAGCGTTGAATTATTATTCAGCGCTTTTTTTATTTTATATAAAGCAAGTACCATTACTTGAAAAAAATCCTTCTCTTTTCATATCAGATACATATTGCTATTTGGATTAGTCCTTAGTAAAACATATTGAGCCAGCATCTTCAATATAACAGTTTCAAGAAATTTTCAAGCAATCTAATTTCTTAAAAAATGAGTATTTGCCATATATGATTTAGTAATTCACATACTCTGTTTTTACTTTGGTGCTCTTTTTTAAGTATACTTGTAATATCTAAATTGATAAAGTGAAGTGTATTATTTATTATATATTATTTATAGTATTTACCTGTAATTACACGTTACAATCACAAAAACCCGTAGTTAAACATTACAGTGTCAACCAGGGTTTACCGAGTTCAGAATGTTATTGGGTAATGCAAGATAGTAAGGGTTATGTTTGGATTGCTACTGATGCTGGTGTTGTAAAATATGATGGTTATAAATTTACAACATACAATAGTTCCAAAGGTTTACCGGATAATACAGTATTTAAAATTCATGAGGATAAACATGGAAAAATCTGGTTTGCAACTTATTCCGGAAAAATGGCTTATTACTCCTATCAATCTGATTCGATAGTTGGTATACCCGCAAATAAACGTTTAGACGAACTAACAGATTTTTATCCGGTAGACTTTGCGTTGGACGAGAATGATACTCTTTATGTATCCATTTACAGACGTGGATACGTAAAAATTTTTCCACCAAAATTTGAAATCTTAAAACATCATATGTATGAACGAAATTCCTATTTTATAAAAAAAATAAGTATTAAGAATTTTATATACGGAACTAATGTATTGAATCATAGCTTCAATAAACTTCAAGTACCACTAATTTATGATAATGGAATTAACGCCTCTACAGATACTTTTTTCAAAGTGGCTTCAAGTTTTTCACATCTAGGTTTAATAAGTTTAAGTGACTCTGAAGCTTTATTTTCAAATTCTTCTGCAATTTTTAAGCTTTCTATAGCTGAAAAAAAAATGATTTACCAATTTACAGGTGATGATGTTTTTAAGACAATTTCTTTATTTAAAGATAATACCAATAAATTGTGGGTAAATGGTTTAAATAACGGAACAAAAGTTTACGATAACTGTAATCTGAATAAAGAGCTTTATCATCTTTTATCAAATCTTTCAGTTTCTTCGGTATGCCAGGATACTGACCATGGCTATTGGATAACAACACTGGAAGACGGAGTTTATTATCTTCCATCCATTAATTTTTCTTATATCGATAAATCTGGTGGTTTGCCTGCAAATAAAGTTCTTTCTATTTGTTTGATAAAGGATAAATTAACCTGCTTAACTTCTGATTTTACTATTAGTGAAGTTGACCTAAGTTCAAACAAAATTAATCAACTAGAAAAATTTAATTATCCTGCCTGGCATATTTCTCAAAGTGATAATTGCATGTTAGTTTGTTCTAATATTCCATACATTCTTCAGTCAAGTAATAATAGTAAAAGAGTATTATGGATAAAGTCGAAAGGAGAGTTAAAAGGAATGATAAGGATTAAAAAGGCTATTGATTATTCATTAAAATATTTTTTAGGATTTGATCAGGGAGAGCTATACCTAATTAATAAAGAGACAAGTGAATGCACTTTAATACTCTCAGGATTAACTAAAATATTTTCGGTGTATAATCAAAAAAATCGTATTTGGATTGGTACAAAAACTGGCTTGTACAGTTATGAAAATAAAAAAATATTATTTCACGGCGATAATAATCCTATTTTAAAAAATAGAGTAGAGGATATGCTATCCTTGGGTGATACTCTATTTTTAGCGACTCGTGGGTATGGTGTATTATGTTATTTAA
>JANPOX010000213.1:0-4308 GCA_031428235.1 Bacteroidia bacterium
CGCATCTTTCTGACCTTTTCCTATAATTTTTTGACGGGCTTTTTCCGCTTCATTTAAAGTAGAAAAACTCAGTTGTGTAAATCGTGTTATTCCATCAGGATAATTTACAATTTCAGGTGCGCCAAATTGTTTTAAATGTCCATATTTATAATTCTCCGGATTTTTATAAGCTGCTATCTGCACTTTAAAAACCAAACCATCCGCACACATAGTTCCGCCAATATCCATTAGCTTTTTGTATACAGAAGCTTCGTTTAACGATTTACCTTTTATCTCAGAAAAATCAGGTATCACTCCGCCGTTACATGGAGCCAGAGATACCGTTTTCACAGGGTCTACAGTTTTTACATTGGCATCAACAATGTTACTGACATTAGCGTCATTCTTAAATGTTTCTGCGCTTGTTCCGACATTCATCAAGCTATCCAAAATGGTTTTAACAGAAATTTGATTTTTTTTACTTTCATAGCCAGGTGTATATAAATAGAAATCTTTTTTGATCTCCACAAATTTCTGAAGTTTCTCAACATCAATTTCTTCCTCAATAGGCTCCATACCTTCTACAATGATCTTCACAATATAACCGCTACCGGGTGAAATTGCCATCAGATACTTTCCAGACTTAGAGTTTGCATAATAAGGACCGATAACTTCCTTCGTCTCTTTTTTCATGACTTCTATTTTCGCTTCAAAGGGTTTATCGTTTACAAAAACGCTTCCTTTCAATAAAGCCAGAATCGGCTTCTCTCCCAAAATACCAGGTGTTACCATGTAAATATCCTGCTTTCCTTTTCCGCCAGCTCCACCACGGTTTGAAGAAAAGTAACCCACATCACCTTTTGCATTAATTACATAATAACGGTCATCCTCGGTTGTGTTTAAAGGAATTCCCATACTCAAAGGATCGATCCAACTGTTTTCTTTTTTAATGGAATACATAATGTCGTAACCGCCAATACTTTTGTGCCCTTCTGAACTAAAAAATAAGGTGATTCCATCGGGGTGAATAAATGGGGCATCTTCATTATATTTTGTATTGATAGATGGCCCTAAATTCACAGCTGGTCCCCAATCTCCATTCACCTTTTCAGATAAATATAAATCTCGTCCTCCTAAGCCACCTAATCGCTCCGAAGCAAAATACAAATATCTTCCATCGGAAGTAATGGAACAACTTCCTTCCCAGAATTCAGAGTTAATATTCTCATTTAACTTTTCCGGTTTACTCCATTCTGAACCTGTTAAAGAACTGAAATAAAGATCACCAGGATTTTTAACATCGCTTACAAATGAGAATAATGTTTGGCCATCCGGAGATAAGGCAACTGCCGCATCATTTGCATTTGTATTCAGCGAAGAAATTCCGACAGGTTGGTTCCATGCAGAATCATTACGTGTACTAATAAATATATCTTCATGATAAACTCCTTCTTCCTTATCAGGTTTTAAAAAGTCGTTCAACAACCCGCCTGTGCTTTTCTTGCCAACATAAGTATATATCATAATGGACTCATCTGCTGAAATAACAGGCACACCCTCTAACTCATCCGTATTAATAGGGCCTCCAATGTTTTTAATATCAGCTACTATTTTCTTTGAAATAAGTTCTTTTCCATTTTTACAGTTAGCTATTCCAAGCTTTGCATCCTCAATAAAAGGTAAATCTTCTTCGGATATTTTATCACCTTTTGCAACTATAAATTCTTCATAGGAACTAATTGCTTCATCAAAGCGATAATTAACGTGATAGGATTTTCCCAAATAATAATCAACGTCAGGAGATTTATCCGTTCTCTTAATATCCTCAAAAATCTCAATGGATCTTGCTTTTTTCTCTGGATAAAATAATGAAGAATAGCCTAAACGAAATTTATATTCGAAATTTTTGGGCACCTGGGTATATAATTTATCATATAGTTCATAAGCTTTTTTATAGTCTTTTGAATCGAAATAATAGGCGGCTTCTTCTTTCACATCTTTGTTCTGGGCTCCAAGGAAGCCGCAAACAAAAATGCAGACTAATAGTAAAAAGTTAAGTTTTCTCATAATTCGATTTTTTTATGTGCTATAATTTAAATACGTCCTATTCAATGAATAAACCAAAGTTGACATTTTTATTGATTTTTTTTTGATCAAAACAAAATGATTATTAACATCCAATCGTTAAAAGCAAAAAACCGTCCTCTTTAAGGGGACGGTTTTAAAATTTGCAAGAAGTTTAAAACTAATTATTTGCCGGCAGGTTTAGTGCCAGGTTTTGCGCCTGGAGCTTTAGGGACATTTTGAGCACCTGGAATCTGTGCGGCAGGCATGGTGTCCAATTTCTTCATTACTAATTGTAAAATATCATCAGATGCTTCAGAATACAAAACATTTCCAGTGCTTGTATCTAAAACATATTTATAACTATTTTCTTTAGCAACCAGGTCAATTGCCTTTTTAGCTTTATCGTAGATAGGCTTGGACAACTCACCATACTTGCGCTGATAATCCTGTTGAGCCTGAGCTTTAAAATCTTCAATACGCTTATTCAGATCCTGTAACTCAGTTTCTTTTGTGCTTGCCACTAATGCTGAATAGGTTTCCTTATTTTTCATGTAATCAGCATATTTAGTTTGAAGTTCGCTATCCATAGTAGCAACCTGAGTTTCCAAATCTTTCAAATATTTTTGCGCTACCTCTTGCGCTGTTTTACTTTCAACCATTGTGGTAATTAAAGAATCCAAACTAATGTGAGCTATTTTCTGTGCCTGTGCCACTGTGATAGTCCCTATAGTGAAAGCGACAATTGCAATTGATTTTACTAAGTTTTTCATTGTTTTTATTGGTTTGTTTTATTTTTTATTTTTTTGATTTATTATACCCGAGCAAGGTCAAAACATCTTCGCTTTTATCATATTTACTATTTGAATAAAGAAGAGATACCTGACCAGCCTTATCAAAAATAAATGCTAATCCGCTTTTCTCAGCTACTTGCTTTACGGCACTATACACTTTATCCTGAATAGGTTTTACTAATTCCATTCTTTTACTAAATAATTCGCCATCAACACCAAAACGTTGTTTCTGAAGGTCTTTCACTTCCTTCTCTTTATTAATGATCTCGTTTTCTCGTTTCTTTTTCATATCATCTGTTAATAACACAGATTCAGCTTGATAGATTTTATAAAGTTTATCGATCTCTGAGTATTTAACTTCAATTTCCTTTTGCCAGTCAACGGAAGTTTTATCAATTTCAGCTTGTGCCGCTTTATATTCAGGAATATTAGAAAGTATATAATCTGTATCCACATATCCGATCTTCTGAGCAAATGAAACGGTACTTATACATAGTAATACTAATATTGAGAAGACTAACTTTTTCATATTATTTAATTTTTTTGATGAATTAACATAACGTGTGCCAAGATACATTTATTTTAGTAATTAACATTTTTTGCGTTACAATTCTCCCAGCTGTGCTCCCAACGTAAAATGGAACTGGCCTTTACCATTACCAGAACCAGAGTTGCCCGGAATATTATCAAAGCCCCAACCATAATCTAATCCTAATAAACCAAACATCGGTAAAAACACCCTTAAACCAAAACCGGCGCTTCTCTTAACCTGAAATGGATTAAAGTCCTTATATCTTGCCCAGGTATTTCCTGCTTCAGCAAAACCCAAAATAAATATAGTAGCTTGAGGATTTAGTGAAATAGGGTAACGCAACTCCATTGTGTATCGTGCACATAAAGGATCACCGCTTGCGCTGGATAAAGAGTTATCTGTATATCCTCTTAAAGCAATAATTTCTCTGGCTACGAAATTTTGATAACCACTTAATCCGCTTCCTCCCATATAATAACGTTCAAATGGAGAAACACCAACTTTCTTATTATACATTCCTAATATACCGTAACCTATTTTCGTTCTTAAAACCAGGTTGCGGGCTTCTTTTCCTTCTCCTGCTTTTTTATTGGTTAATTGAGTATACCACTCTGCTGTAAATTTATATTTTTGATATTCAATAAACTTATATTTTTCTGCTGGTGTAGCTGTAGCATAATCTTTTCCATTAAACAAAGAATAAGGTGGGGTGAACTGGCCTAATAATGAAAAATTCGATCCGTTCTTTGGAAATATTGGGGCATCAATACTATTACGGGTAATATTAATTTTAGCATTAAAATCATTGGCATAACCATTAGCTAAAATAAAATATGGGTAATTCTGTAATTCATAATAATTATAGCTTGCCTCCGTATATACCGAGAAAAAGTCATCCGGTTTCTTTAAACGTTTTCCGAACCCTACGGACCCACCAAT
>JANPOX010000214.1:0-2850 GCA_031428235.1 Bacteroidia bacterium
CGCAGAATTTGAAAAAGCATTTGCAGAATACATTGGCTGTAAATACGCAGTAGCAGTTTCAAACGGTACAGCAGCATTACATTTATGCACATTGGCTTTAGGAGTTACTAAAACATCAAGAGTAATTACAAGTCCTATTACATTTGCAGCATCGGCAAACTGTGTGCGTTACTGCGATGGCGAAGTTTTTTTTTGCAGACATTGATCCTAAAACCTATTTATTAGACATAAATGCAGTTCGTCAATTATTAGAGAAACATCCTAAAGGATATTTTCAAGGCATTATCCCTGTTGATTTTGCAGGTAATGCAGTTAACCTTGAAGCGTTTAAGAAACTTGCCGATGAATTTGGTTGTTGGATAATTGAAGATGCTTGTCATGCACCAGGAGGTTATTTTATTGATTTGAACACGCAACAACAAAATTGCGGTAACGGTCATTTTGCCGATTTGGCCATTTTTTCATTTCATCCTGTAAAGCATATTGCATGCGGAGAAGGCGGAATGGTTACCACTAACGATGAGAAGCTTTATAATAAATTAATAAAACTACGCACACACGGCATCACAAAAGATCCTAATTTAATGCATAACAACGATGGTGGTTGGTATTATGAAATGCAGGAATTGGGTTACAATTATCGTTTAACCGATTTTCAGGCAGCCTTAGGCATATCACAATTAAAGAGGGCTAACGAAGGATTAAAAAGAAGAAGAGAGATCGCTGCAGTTTATTCTAACGCATTTAAAAATATCCCATCTATAAAAGGTCAATCAGGTATTGTAGAAGGGCACGCCTACCATTTATACATTATTGAAACTGATAAGCGTAAGGAATTATACGATTACTTACGCTCTAAAAATATTTTTTGTCAGGTGCATTACATTCCTGTTCATACCCTCCCCTATTATCAAGAATTAGGTTGGAAAAAAGGAGATCTTACAAATGCCGAAAATTATTATAACGGTTGCTTAAGTTTACCACTGTATCCAACTTTAACAAGTCAGGAACAAACATTTGTTATAGACGCAATTATTTCTTTTTTAAATGGCTAATGTAGCGATCATAACAGCAAGAGGCGGCAGTAAACGTATTCCGAAAAAAAATAGTAAGCTATTTAGAGGAAAACCTATTATTACCTACTCAATACAAACAGCGCTTAATTCAGGTCTGTTTGATTACGTAATGGTTTCTACAGATGATGAAGAGATCGCTGAGATCGCAAAAAAAAACGGTGCTCAAGTACCTTTTTATAGAAGTAAAAAAAACTCAGATGATTTTACAGGAACCGCAGATGTAGCAACTGAAGTGCTTACTGAATTATTAAAGATCAACAAAACCTTTACTAACGCTTGTTGCATTTACCCCACCGCTCCTTTTATTTCTTCCGCAAACCTTAAAACGGCTTATACACTTTTATTAGAAAATAAATTTGAAAGTGTATTTCCTGTTTGTCAGTTTTCGCACCCAATTCAACGTGCTTTAGAAATAAAGAACACTAAAATTCAAATGATCTATCCTGAAAATTTGAATAAACGCTCTCAAGACCTCCCTCCTGCTTATCACGACGCCGGACAATTTTATTGGTTGAACGTAGATGCATTTTTAAAAACAAATAAAATATTTACATCAAATTCAGGTTCTATCATTTTAAATGAACTTCAGGTTCAGGATATTGATACAGAAACTGATTGGAAAATAGCAGAATTAAAACACGCTTTATTATTTCCGAGCAATGACTAAAAAAAAAGTTCTACTTAGAGCAGATGGTAATACCCAAATTGGTTTAGGTCATATCTATCGCTGCATTGCCATTGCAGAAATGCTTCAAGAAGATTTTAGTTGTGAGTTTTTATTAGGACATAACAGTCAAATAAAAAATGTTATTCCTTCACAATTTCCCGTTAAATATATTCCTGGATCAATTGCTTTAGATGATGAATCTGAATGGATTAAAACCAATTATGATAACAGATCATTACTTATAATTTTAGATGGTTATCAATTTAACTCCGACTATCAAAAAAACTTAAAAAAATTAGATGCAAAATTAGTTTACGTAGACGATCTTGCTAGAGAATACATGTTTGCCGATGCTGTTATCAACCACTCTCCATCAGCAAGTGTATCGGCTTACAAAAAAGAAAATTACACCAAATTATTTTTAGGCATACAATACGCGATACTCCGACAAGGTTTTTTAAAAAGAGCAAAACAAACATCAACTGATTTTGCGACCATTTCAAATGTGCTAATTACCCTTGGTGGAAGCGATGAGCATAACATTACCTTAAAAATCCTTGAATCGTTACTTCAAATAGACCACATACAAAAAATTAATATTGTTATTGGGGCAGCTTATCCTTTTAAAGAAAAACTTACAGAAAAAATTAAGACCTCAAACAAACATATTCAACTATTTTCTAATTTATCTGAATTAGAAATGATAGACCTTATGTGTACTTGCGACGCTGCATTTGCTCCTTGCAGTACAACCTGTATGGAATTATTCGCCATCAATAAACCAGTATTTGCAGGATTTTCAGCGTTAAATCAAATAGATCTGTACAACTATTTTAAAACAAATGGTTTAATTTTTGACCTAAAAAACCTGCAAGAAATTTCTGTTAAAGAAATAAAAGATCTTGTAGAAGAGAACTCTAAGCACATTCCTGAAATTAATAAAATGCTAAATTTACAAAAGCAATTAATTGACGGAAGATCAGGAGAAAGAATTGTTGCACTTATAAAAACATTGGTTGAATGAAATTAAAATTTCGAAAAGCTAATATTGAGGATGCGCAATTGTATTTTAATTGGGCAAACGATAAAACCGTTAGAGAAAACTCC
>JANPOX010000215.1:0-9176 GCA_031428235.1 Bacteroidia bacterium
TTATATTTTTCATTTACCAAGAGAGCTTTCCCCAAAAAATAATCATAATCAGGTAATTTGGTTTTTAACGTTTCTGCTGCCCGGATAAGAGATTCGGAATAGCTTTGAAATTTCGCGTCATACACGCTGCATGTACCTAGCAGATAGCCTAAGTAGGCATTTGATTTGTGCTTTTTGTACAAACTGTCATAAATGGGCCTGGCAAAAAGATACTCCTGATTATTGAAATACTTATCGGCATAATTTAATTTTTGCCTTTCATTCATTTGCCATTTAGAGGTAAGTTCTTCTTTAAGGTCAATACTTATTTGGCTTTGTATTAAATTACTAAATAATAGAAAAAATATAATTAGATTGATTTTCATAATACATGAAGTTAATATTTTTTTAAAATAACCCAACTTAATTTAAAACTATTTTAAAACAATGTTTTTTTACTGATCTTTCATTGTTTAATAAACGTTAGTAATCCGTACTATTTTCAGAAATCGCTTTTTATAATTCGGAGATTCCGTATACGAAGAGATTTTTATCCCAGGATGCGTTTTATTTGAGGAGCTATGAATAAATTGCAGGTTTTCTCCAGCATTTGAAATAATGATACCCACATGTCCGGCAGATCTGTCTTTCATATTTGTTCCTGTAAATACGATTACGTCGCCAACCATAAAGGAATCAGGGTGTATCGTTTTCCCTATATTTATAAAGTCAGAAGAGGATCGGGGAACCTTGATGTTAAAATGGTTAAATACAAAATATACAAAGCCGGAACAATCAAATCCGCTTGAAGGACTGCAGCTACCATATTGGTAATTGGTTCCTAAATATTTTTTGCAAAAACGAATTAAACTATCTTTACGGATGCTGTCTTTTGGCAGTGTATAATTGTTAAGTGCTTTGCTTTCAGGGATGAAAACAATAAATGAAAAACATACTATTAAATAAAAATATTTGATGTATTAAAGATACTTCTAATTAAAGCTTAATGGGCATTTTAACTGCTAATAAATCCAAAAAATCATAAATTACGTATATGTAAAAAGTAATAGAAGCTGTATCAGCTCTATAATTGTTTAATTTTATAAGACAAAAAATATCCCATGAAAATAATTAGAAAAACACAAAATAAAAAGCCACGCATTTTTTTGGTAGCTTTGATGTTTATAATTGGCTGTTATAGCACTCAATGTCAGAATGCAAGTCATACAGAAAGCGTTTCAAAAAACTCAACTCTAAAAAAAGATACTCCAATGAAATTAAATCCATTAACAAAAGAAGAGCAATACGTTATTTTAAATAAAGGTACAGAAAGACCATTTACAGGCAAATACACTGATAATTTTGATAAAGGAACATACATATGTAAGCAATGTAATGCACCACTTTATACTTCAGATTCTAAATTCCATTCAGGATGCGGCTGGCCTAGTTTTGATGATGAAATAAAAGGAGCTGTAAAGAAAACACTTGATGCAGATGGACAAAGGACAGAAATTACCTGTACTAATTGTGGCGGTCATCTAGGTCATGTGTTTTATGGCGAAGGATTAACAGATAAAGATACCCGCCATTGTGTAAATTCAACATCTATGTTATTTGTTGAGGCAAAAGAAAAGAAAGAGGGTTCAAACCAGAAGAATGCGAAGGCAATTTTTGCCGGAGGTTGTTTTTGGGGAGTTGAATATTATTTTCAACATGCTAAAGGTGTATTAAGCACTCAGGTTGGATATACAGGAGGCTTCACAGAAAAACCTACTTATAAAGAAGTGTGCGCTCATAAAACAGGACATATAGAAGCATTGGAAGTGACATTCGATCCGTCACAAACCACATACGAAGAATTAGCTAAACTGTTTTTCGAGATACATGATCCAACCCAGGCAAACGGACAGGGAAATGATGTTGGCCCACAGTACCTTTCTGTTGTTTTTTATCTGGACGATACACAAAAAGCAACTGCTGAAAAATTAATTGGCTTACTTAAAATCAAGGGTTATAAAGTAGCTACTCAATTAAAAAAAGCAACAACCTTTTGGCCGGCAGAAGATTATCATCAGCAATATTATGAAAAGGAAGGTGGAACCCCATACTGTCATAGCCGCGTGAATAGATTCTAAAAAAATAGATAAAAGTCTTTCAGTTTTGAAAGACTTTTTTTGTAAAAAAAAAATGTGCATACCTAAGGCGATTTGCTTAAATGCGTATATTGTTCGTGCAAATTTTCTGTATGATGGCTTTTAATAAAATATTATTTCTATTCATTGTTTTGTCGATGTTTCAGGTAAGGGGACTTGCTCAGAATAAAATGGTCGAATCGTTAAAAACTGAGCTACATACTGCTCGACATGATTCTGTTAAATGTGATTTATTGGATCAGTTGATTGAAGTTGCAGCTGAAGGGGAATGGCAGAAATACAATGAGCAGATGATGCGGATTTCTCTTAGTAACCTGGCATTAAAGCCAACCGGCAGGTTATTGAAAGTTTTTAGTAAATATTATGCTACAGCACTTCATAACCAGGGAATTATTTATTCAGAGCAGTCAAATGATGAAAAAGCTATTGAATATTTTAATAAAAGTATAGAAGTAAGTAAACAGGGTGGTAATAAAAATGAAATGGCTATCTCTCTTCAGGCCATTGCTCAAATCAACATTAGGAAAGGAAATAATACAAAGGCCCTGAACCAACTATATGATTGCCTTAAAATTTTTGAAGAGGTGGGTGATGAGATAGGAATTGCAGATGTTCATTTAAGCATCGGGGATATTTGTTATTTGCAAAAGGATTTTCTTAAAGCCATTGAGCATCATAAGAAAAGTCATGAGCTTTATTTGAAAAATAAATACGAGGTTGCTTTGAGTACGATAAATTTCAAAATTGGTGTAGATTACAATGCAATTAGGGATTACCCAAAGGCCCTGGATTATTTGCAAAAAAGCATTGACCTGATTGAAAGCTCTGACTATGGAGTAAATTCTGTAGCGTATTTAAATATTGCCCAGATCTATATTTATCAAAGGATGTATGATAAAGCCCTGAATTATGCTTTAAAAGGATTAAGTATTGCAGAGCGCATGCAAAATAAAGTGGAAATTAACCACAGCCATATTGTATTGAGTAAAGTATTCAGGTTACAAAATAAATTTGACCTTTCTGTTTCTCATGCAAAAGAAGCTTTAAAAATTGGTCAGGAAATAAACCACCCAGCTGAAATAGCTATGGCTGCGAAACAGTTGTATGAACTTTATTCTGAAATGAATAAAACAGATGAAGCCGGTAAATTCAATCAATTATATATTGAAACTAAAGCGATATTAGATAACCAGGAATCCAAAAATGCTTTGTTAGAGCAAAAGCTTAAATATGAATATGAAAAAAAGGAATTGATTAGTAAAACAGAAAATGAAAAAAAGCTGGTTGAGTTATCTTCTGAGAATGAAAGGAAAAATCTTCAAAAAAATATCTGGTTAATTGTTTTTGCTTCCATATTAGTTGTTTTGAGCATCAGTGCCTTTTTTCTTTACAAAAATTTTAAACAAAAAAATGTCATTACAAATCAAAAGAATAATTTGTTAAAGCAGAAACTTCTTGTTTCTCAAATGAACCCGCATTTTATATTTAATTCTTTAAATGCTATACAAAATTATATTTTCAAACAGGATAGTTTAAAGGCAGGGAATTATTTAACTCAGTTTTCAGAATTGATCAGGATGATATTGGATTTTTCGAGGAAGGATTATATTTCTATAGCCTCAGAAACGAAATTACTAACAACTTATTTAGATTTGCAAAAGTTAAGGTTTGAAAGCAAATTTGATTACGCGATTTCAGTGGATAAAAAAATTGACACGGAAAATATTTTTATTCCACCCATGTTAGCCCAGCCTTTTATTGAAAACGCCATTGAACACGGTATTTTTTATAAAAACGAAAAAGGACGAGTTGATGTAAGGTTATATTATGAGGGAAATTGCCTGGTTTATGAAATTGAAGACGATGGTGTTGGAATTGAAGGGGCGATGGCTTTGAAAAATAAATTAAAATCTTCTTATGAATCTTTGGCAACCATTATTACCAAGGAAAGAATGAGTGTATTAAATGAACTGTCTAATAAAAAATTTGAAATAGAAATCATTGATAAGAAAAAAACTTCTGGTGGAGAATCAGGAGTGAAAGTTAAGTTTATTGTGCCATTTAAGGAAAATTAAAATTATATGATCAGGGCTATTATAATAGATGACGAGACTAACAACCAGGAATTAATTTCTAATTTACTAAAAGCATATGCAGAAAACATCGAAGTTGTTGCTTTAGCTAATTCTGTTGAAACCGCCCATAAGGCAATTGCAGAGCACCAACCGGATCTTATATTTTTAGACATTCAAATGCCTGATGGGACAGGTTTTGATCTACTTAAAAAATTTGAAAAAATTAATTTTAAGATAATTTTTGTTACGGCTCATCAGGAGTTCGCAATCGAAGCTTTTAAATACAGTGCATTGGACTACTTGCTTAAACCATTATCTCCGGCTAATTTAATTGAAGCAGTAAAAAAAGTGGAAGAATCCATGAGTAGTGAGGATTTAAATCTGAAACTAAAAACTTTATTAAGCAATATTACTGAACCCGGCAAAAACAAAAAAAAGATTGTTCTTAAAACAATGGAACGGATCTATTCTGTTGATATTAATGATATCATTCGGTTTGAATCTGATGGAGGTTACACGAAAGTGTATTTGGTAGATGGCAAACGGATCATGGTTTCAAGGACTATGAAAGAATTTGATGATCTGTTATTAGATGCTGGTTTTGTGAGGGTGCACCACTCCCATCTCATAAACATGAATCATTTATTTTGTTTTGAAAAAGCAGAGGGCCATGTGGTAATGAAAGATGATGCCATAGTGCCAGTTTCAAATAGAAAAAAAGACCAATTACTTGAGCTTTTGAATATGTTTTAAAAATCAGTCTGTTTTATTAATTTCTTTTTAATTCAACTTGGGTATTACTATATAAATTTATGTAACGTGCCAATTATTTTTTATGATGTATATCATAAGAATAACTCATAATTATGAAACATTTAATCGCTTCTAATTCACTAGTTTTGGTAAAACATAAATTATGAAATAGTCAGCTTGCCATCAGAACGAATTCAACAAGACTCCGCCAGCTGGCTGATAACAATTAAACATCTATAATATCTAAATATGAAATCAATTCTGGTACCGATCGATTTTTCTGAAACTTCTGATAACGCGCTTATGTATGCTGTTAACCTTGCAAAGTACTTATCGGCTAACCTTATTTTGTTTCATGTTACAACAACACCTGTTTTCACAAACGAAAACGATGTACTAGCGTATTCGATGCATGATAGTATGGAATCCAGTAAAGAGGTTTTAATTGATAAGGCAGAAAAGTTAAAATTGGAACACGTATTTGAAGGGAGCGTAAAGACTGTTGTTGAGGCTGGTGACTTTAAATCATTGTTCTACGATTGCCTGGCAACTTATCCCATTGATTTGGTAGTAATGGGTATTACAGAGCATAGTAGTAAAATTGGGCAGATTGTATTTGGAAGTAATGCTGTTACAGTTTCAAAAGAGTCGAATGTACCTGTTTTTATTATCCCAACTTCCTGTACCTATAAAAAAATTAATAATATAGCTTACGCTAGTGAGTATGACGTGCATGTTACCGAGCAAACTGGGTTGATTCAGATTAAGTTCCTTGTTTCTTTGTTTGATGCCAGTTTAAGTGTGTTACATGTTATTCCGGATAACCATATGATTAATGAACTTGAGGCAATGACTGACCTTTATGTTGAACAGAAATTAGAAAAAACCAATCATAAAACCTTTATTTTATCGGAAAAAAAAGTAAGTGTTGCTTTGCTTGATTTTATAAAAAATCATGTTATTGATATCATTGTTTTAGAACAAAAGAAACATTCCTTTTTGCACGACCTTCTTTACCCAAGTATAACCAAAGAGGTAGCATTTACAAGCACCATTCCTATTTTAACAATACATAGTTAAACAATAATAATTTTAAAATTAAGAACATGGATTCAATTGAAAACTTACATTACGCAATAGGCCAATTGGCTTTTGCTGTGGCTTTTGCTGATGGAAAAATTCAGAAAGAAGAACATAATAAATTTGAGGAAATTGTTATTCAGGAATTACAAAAAAAGGATTACAGTTTTGATGTTTCATCAATTGTCTTCCAGATTTTAGAAAGGGACAAAATGGATCCTGATACTATTTATGAATGGGCAATGAAGGAGATTAAGACGAATAGTCATTATCTAAGCCCTGAATTAAAAGATAAGTTTATATCTGTTATGGAAAAAATAGCAAATGCGTTTCCACCTGTTACACCAAGCGAGTCAAATATTATTAGTCGTTTTAAAAAAGATATTGCCGGTATTCATGGCGATCCGGTATTTTATAATAAACAGATTCATTAATGCTTCATAAGGGATTATGAAAAGCAATTTTTAAGTGCTGTTGGTTTACAGAAGCATGTAAAATTTGTAATATAATGTATTTTCTTCCTTACCTTTTTGATTTTTTCTTAATGTAAAGAGTCTGATATATAAATTAATAAAATAAAATATGAATAATTTTAATACGATAATAAATTCCAACCAACCGGTATTGGTAGATTTTTTTGCAGAATGGTGTGGACCTTGTAAAACCATGTCTCCTATTTTAAAAGAAGTTAAAACAAAATTGGGAGAAAACTCAACCATTCTAAAAATAGATATTGATAAAAATCCTCAGGCCGCTGGTGCTTATCAGGTTAGGAGTGTTCCTACATTAATGATCTTTAAAAACGGAAAGGCAGTCTGGAAACAATCAGGTGTAGTTTCTGCCCACGAGCTGATCAAGCTATACAATCAATTTCAACAAGCCTAAAACTATTCCCTCAGAACAGGCTTATTATCTTACCTTCTCGAAATAATTGATTTTATTTATGTACTGAAATCACAGGAATATTTGATGACAGAATAATTTTTTTAGAATGACTGTCTATGAATAAACTATGAATTGAACTGTAATTATTACTGATCAACATAATCATATCTGCTTTTGATTTTTTTGCATAGGATGTTATACCTGTCTTAAAATCCCATGCATTAACTGTTGTAAGGTTAATTTCCCTGTTTATTGTTTGCTTTATATTTAATTCATCTTCTGTTTTTACGTGAACAAATTCTGCTTTTACCCCAAGCATTTCTATGATTGAATTAATTCGTTTTGAGAGTCCCGATTTTATCGTTTCTTTATTATCTAATGCAACCAGAATTTTTTTCACTGAATGCTTTTTGTATTTTTTAGGTACTGTAATTACGGCACAATCAATTTTACCGGCTAGATCTAGGCTTGTTGTACTTCCCAGAAATTTCTGAATCTTACTTTTTGTTTCTAGTCCAAGTACTACCAGGCTAATTTTTCGGTTTTTGGCTAATTTTTTTACCCGTTCCCTGATGCCGTCATATGTAATTTCAATACCAAATTTTAATGAAGGATGTTTTTTTGAAAGTCGGTTTGATAATGCTTTCATTTCATTTTCTACGTCTTTATGGAAGTTATCATTATCCAAGAATACAAGCCCGGAAGTAGTATGAATCAGAGGTGCAGTTAAGGCATGGAACAATAATATTTTTGAATGTGATTGTTTTGCAACTTCAATTGCATACTGAACAGTATTCTCTGATGATTTGGTAAAATCAACACCTACTAGAATTGTTTTCATGGCTTTTTCGTTTTAATATTAATTTCTATTGCATTGTCATATGAAATGCAATAGAATGGACTTCGTTAAAAATATTAATTAAAGGTAGTTACTAATTACAAACTGCGTATGATATTTATCACATGAATAATTTAATTCTGTTAATTATACAACATTAGAACTATCATTATAATATTATATGTTTTACAATTTTTCATGAAGCTAGTTTAGTATTTAAACATTAATTATTATATTTATCATTATGCTGGTTCCAGAAGAAGCAATAGAAATTAACGGATATTATACATGGATGGACAAGGACGGTATTGCTCGTACCTGTGTAAAACCCTATATTGATATTACGTTAAAAGAGGCATTAGAAAATACAGCGGTTGTGTCTTCTTTATACCGTGGCAAGAAATTCCCCTGCTTATTGATTCACGTAAAATTAAATCAATGAGCTATGAGGCAAGGCACCATTTTTCTATTGGCAACCGTGAAACGATGACCTGCGCGTTTGGCATTATCATTAACTCCGCAGTAAGTAGGGTGCTAGGCAATTTTTATCTGGGAATAAATAAACCTTCGGTACCAACAAAATTATTTGATAATGAGATTGATGCTGTGAAATGGCTTAAACAATTTGTAAGTTTATAATATGGAAATTAGTAATACTATTTCTCTTTCTGAGAATGCCAGGGCAAATGATATTCTGGAAGTGATATTGTCATTTGCAAGACAAGAGTTTGGAAGAAAAGTAACGATTGTTGGAGATGATAATTTGATGGATGGGATTGGATCCGGTGTTAATATGCTGGGCGAGGAATTACAACACTCAACTGTATCATTAAAAGAAAAGGAACAATTACTGAAAGAGATTCATCATCGTGTTAAAAATAACATGCAAATCATCTCAAGCCTTTTGAATTTGCAATCAGATAATATCGTTGATGAAAAAATAACGAATATGCTTCGTGAAAGCAGAAATAGGATCAACTCTATGGCTCTGGTTCATGAAATGCTTTATAGATCAGCTGACTTGAGTAAAATCCCGCTAAAAATTTACATTGAGAAATTAAGTGCAAGCTTTCTTCAATCGTATTCGCTTCCGGATTCTGAAATTGTATTTTGTTTTGAGATTAAATCCGATATTTATTTTGATATTGATCGCATGATTCCTATTGGGCTTATTCTTAATGAGGCAATCAGCAATTCACTTAAATATGCTTTTTCCGATAAAAAGGGAAAAATTAATGTCTCTTTAAATTCTGTTAATATCTCACACACCTTTATTATCAGTGATAATGGAAAAGGATTAAAAGAAGGCTTTGATGTAGATAAAGACGCTCAACTGGGAATGCAATTAATATATATGTTAGCCGAACAATTGGATGGGAAATTAAAATTGGAAAGTAAAAATGGAGTTTG
>JANPOX010000216.1:0-3431 GCA_031428235.1 Bacteroidia bacterium
CGTATTCGCTTCCGGATTCTGAAATTGAATTTTGTTTTGAGATAAAATCCGATATTTATTTTGATATTGATCGCATGATTCCTATTGGGCTTATTCTTAATGAGGCAATCAGCAATTCACTTAAATATGCTTTTCCCGATAAAAAAGGAAAAATTAATGTCTCTTTAAATTCTGTTAATAACTCACACACTTTAATTATCAGTGATAATGGTAATGGTTTAAATGTGGGTTTTGATGTTGATAAAGATGCTCACCTGGGAATGCAATTAATTTATATGTTGGCCGAACAACTGGATGGTAAATTAAAATTAGAAAGTGAAAATGGAGTTTGCTATTCTCTAAGCTTTTAACCCTGATTATCTGCGAAAGAATTTATAACATTTTCTGTATTGGATGTAATCATTTTCTGTTACCACATTATAATTTCGTTTAAATAAACTTAAGAACTTATGAAATGGCAACGTATACTTCAGCTAATTCTATTCTGAAAAAAAAGAAAGAAGCTATTCTGAAAAAGGAGATATTGTTTTTAGAGAAAAACATGGCAAATTATAAAGCTGAGAGGAAATCCAGCTGGAAAGCTTTTAAAAGTAAAATGGAAGATGACCTTGCAAAGATCAAAAGATCCATTGATGAATTATATGAACCTGCTGTAAATAGAATTAAATAATAAATGATAAAAAAATGAAGAGGTTGTTAGCCTCTTCTTTTTTGTTTTATATTTTATTAATAGACGCTGTCATTATTCCCATCCTGCAACATTTCATAAGCCTCATCATTAATATGCTGTGCAAGAGCAGTCAAATCTTCATCGGTCATTTCCTCTTCATTGAGAGTTCTTCCCAAAATATTTTTTATTTGTGGGTACCTTAGAACATCTGCTAACTCGCATAAAGAACCATATGATGCGATCTCGTAATGTTCCACTTTTTGGGCTCCTATGATAAGAGCAGAATCCCTTACCGGCCCTTCTTCATACTCTTCAATTAATTTATCGGCTTCTTTAATTAAACCTTCCATTGCTTTGCATGTTTCCACATCTGATTTATCAATATCCAAACGGCTGAAAACTTTTTCAAGACGTTCTACATGACGCTTTGTTTCTTCCCAATGTTTTGTAAATGCATCTTGTAGTTCTTCGCTATATGCCGCTTTTGCCATTTTTGGTAACGCTTCAACTAATTGAGTCTCGGCACTGTAAATGTCTTTTAAACCATCCTTAAAAATGCTGTCTAGCGTTTGTTCTTTTTGTGCACCAAAACTTTTTGAATGATCGGTCGTTGAACTGTTTTTTGTTGTTTCTGAAGCTGTTTTTATTGCTGATAGTGCCATATGATTTTTTATAATTTAAATTAAATAATAATCAGCGGATAGGATTCTACCCGCTGACTTTAATAGTTAACTGTTTCTTCTAGGTCTTGAGGTAGAAGTTCTTCCGCTGCGAGAAGAACCGTTGCTACTTCCATATCTGCGAGAAGTAGTGGTATTTGAGTTGTTGTTTCTGTCGGAATTTCCGTTTGAAGAAGTTCTGCGTGGGCTTTCATTTCTGCTACTTAATGAACCATTTCCGTTTTGGGATATTCTTCCGTTTGAGGAAGAACCTCGTCTGCGGGATTCACCATTTGAACCTGAATAATTCGATCCCTGGTTTGAGCTGCCTCTTTGTGAAGAAGATCCGTTACTTCTTTGCGAAGATAATCCGTTACTTCTATTAGAACTGCCATTAGAAGAACCGGTTCCACGACTTGAACCTTCTCTTTTACTTGAACCTTCTCTTTGTGTCGTTGAGCCATTTCTATTTTGTGTATTGTTATTATGCCATCCGTCACGGGAATAGCTTCCTTCGTTTCGATAACTATCGTTGCGTTGTAAAGGATTTTCATAATCAGAACTTCCTCTTTGCGAAGAAGATCCGTTGCTTCTTTGCGAAGAAGATCCATTACTTCTATATGAGCTGTCATTTTAAGAACCTGATCCACGACTTGAACCTTCTCTTTTACTTGAACCTTCTCTTTGTGTCGTTGAGCCATTTCTGTTTTGAGTATTGTTATTGTGCCATCCGTCACGGGAATAGCTTCCTTCGTTTCGGTAACTATCGTTGCGTTGTAATGGATTTTCATAATCAGAACGTCCGTTTTGTGATCCTGAAGAACGTCTGTTGTCGTCCTGATTTCTGTCGTTTGAATATCCGCCCATTCCTCTGCGGTCGGAATCCATTCGGTATTCGTTCATGCCACGGGAAGAACGCTCTTCTTCAAACTCATCATCGTCACGATTAGAATCGTAATCATTACGGAAATCATCTTCTTTATCTTCATCAAAGTTATTGGAGTAAGACGAAAATTCATTATGGTTACCCTGATTGTAATCGCGGTTATGTCCATCATTATAATATGGTGAACGGTTTTCATAATCATTGTTTCGGCCTGTTGAACGGTTCTGAAATCCCTCGTCTTCAAACTGACCATCCTCATCATCGAAGTCCGCCTCGTTGTCAGTGTCATAACGATTGTGAGTGCTAGAATTTGTATTATAGCGCGACTGGTATTCGCGTCCATAACCTCTGGTATTGCGGTCATTAGTGTCTCTTCCCTGGTTGCGGGAGCTTCTGTTTTGCGTTTTGGTTATCATATTTTTTGGATTTTTATGTCACAAATATCCAATCACAGAGAATAGAATGCCTTATACTTTTTTTTGAAATGATTATATTATTACAAATATTTTTGAAATTTAAAAATAATTAAAACGCATCAGGGCGATTTTTTTTAGTTGAACCGTTTATCGGTTTCAATATCCAGTTTGGCCATTTTTTGAACTTCAATGGTGGTTACACCAAAATCTTCCACCACTTTTCCAAGAACGAGGTATACGCCCCATCCTTTAAATGGATAATTTTTAAGTGACTCTGAAAAATGTGTCGTATCAAAAAAGTCACCCTGATGATCTAAAAATGTACCAAAGGCCATCATACTTTTATTAGATGTTCGCACCGATTTTTGAGTCACAAAATTGCCCATGATCCGCACCGTTTTTCCCACACAGTTTATGAGTTCTTTAGCGATGCAATCACCACGCGATTTTGTTTTTAAAAGATCAAATTCGCTCAGGCTTACAGGAAATTCCAGTAGTTCCAGTTCATCATAAGCATCCTCTATTTTATTTTTTTCCAGTTGTGGTAATTTCCATTTAAGGATAGGCTCACTAAACATGCTTAAAGAAATATCTTTTCGTTTTTTTTCGTTGGGGTTATACAACATATGTGCTTCCCATAATAATTCTCGTTTATCTTGGCCAATAAAACGTAGTGCATCAATGCGGATCAAAATAATGAGTTGCTCTAAAGAAATTTGGGTACGTAATTTAAAATCATCCAGAGTAGTGTAACGGCCATTTGTTTTTCTTTCGTTTACTATCCTTAGGGCAATTGCTTC
>JANPOX010000217.1:0-7052 GCA_031428235.1 Bacteroidia bacterium
ATGCCACAAACATCAGCATTTGTATTCTGTAACCATTCAAAAAACTGTGTCGGCTTTTTAAATAAGATACAAGAATCATTCACCAAAGCAATCTGTTGATATTGGGTTGAATCTAATTGCGAAATAGCTTTATACCACATGCCAAAATCCCACCCTTCGTTATCAACTTTTAACAACGAAATATTATTGACATTCAAAAAATATACCGAATCTTCATCCAACTCTTTTTCATTGGTTATAAATATGGTTTCAGAAAAATAAGGAATGATATTTTCAAGGTAAAATCTAACATAATAAGGAATACTTGCCTGAGTAAAGTATGAACTGAATAAACAGATTGATTTCATTAATTTATTGTGTATAATTATTTAAAATAGTATTCCACTTTTTACTCCAAATCTCAATATCAAATTCACGCCCTCTTTCTATTCCCTTAAATTTATTATACTCAGAATTTTCCATATAAGTACACATGGATTGAACAAACTGAGATACATTTTCTTTGTCATTTATGATCGTCCCAATATCTGCTCTTAATATTTCCTTTACGCCTCCACAATCATGTGTTACCACAGGAAGTCCTAATAACAAAGCCTCTAAAGTAACTATTGAGAAGGATTCCTTTTTTGAAGTTAATACAAAACCATCGGCACACTGAAAATAATTTTGATATTCTTCCCCTACTTTGTCAATCCAAATAATTTTATTAGCCATCCC
Organism: Bacteroidia bacterium; assembly: GCA_031428235.1. Lineage (GTDB taxonomy): Bacteria > Bacteroidota > Bacteroidia > B-17B0 > Aurantibacillaceae > UBA4416. The sequence continues at coordinate 718 of JANPOX010000217.1, forward strand.
TTTATTTATGGATATATTCTTAATTTCATCTGCATATGAACAGTCATCGGTTCCGCCTACCCATATAAATACCGAATAAGGTTTTATTTTTATTAATTCAACTGCGATATCAATAAATAACAAAGGATTTTTATTGTCATCTAAAGTTCCGCACATGGCCCATACAAAACTGTTTATAGGAATATTTAATTTACTACGGTAAAAGGCTTTAATTTTAGAACTTGCGGTAATAATTTTCGTATCAATAGCCGGATAGCATAATTCAATCGGTTTTGTTCTACCATAATCTTTAACTAATTGCATAGTATAGTTTGAATTGGCAATTACCACATCCGGGTAATTAACCGCTCGTTGTAATTGCTCCTCTGAAAGCAATGCAAATATCTGTTCCATTTCATGTATATGCAAAATAACTTTTATCTTATTTTTTTCAGCATACTCTAAATAGTCCCACAGAACAATTGTATTAATATACCAAACAGAATTTTTTAAAGCATTTAAAAGCCTTGGAACAAAAAACGTCTCTTTAATCTTAAAACCAATCTTTGATAAAATATTTTCAGGACGTTTCTGATGAACAAAAACTGTTGAATACCGTTTATTTATATATGATAACAAATCTCCTTTATAAACGGAAAGAAGTCTAAAACGAAAATTATCTGAAATACGAGAAATTAAATTAAACAATACAATTTCAGAACCTGTCCTTTTCATGGTAGGGGTTAAAAAAGTGAGTTGTATTAATTTCTTATTATCCATTTCCTTTTATTGTTTGATATACTTTTTTAAATAAATAATTTAAGATTGGAATTTTATAAATTTTACTAAATATCCTATATTTTAAAGGGATTTCACTTCTGTAACTTTTATATTTAGCATTATATACGTTAACAGGTAAATAGTTTTTTAATATACTTTGTTTTTCAGAGACCACTAAGTCGTAATTTTCTTTATTAGAACTTAAACCACCAATTTCATAATTACAAACCGTATAATTATGGTAACAATATGTTTCAGAAGCATCAATAAATACTTTAAAGAAAAAATCGAAATCTGCACAAATCTTATATTTCAGATTGTACAATCCATATTTATCAAACAATGTACGTTTTATAAAACATGCTTGATGATTGATATTGTGCCTAAATAAATAGTTTAAATCCAATTTTTCAGGAGGGCATAATATGTTATTATTTTTGTACTCATTTATCACATTAGTATTCCCATAAATAATTCCACATTTTTTTTCATTAGAAAAATCAGATAAACTTTGAAATACATCAACATTAAAAAGTGTATCGCCAGAATTTAAAAATAAAAGATAATCGCCCTTTGCGTGTTTAATTCCCTTGTTTTGAGCGTCGTAAATCCCATTATCTTTTTCGCTAACCCAATAATTAACTCTACTGGTTTGCTTAACAATATCAATGCTATTATCCGAAGAATTTCCATCGATGATTAAAAATTCAAAATCTTGAAATGATTGACTGACAACGCTAGAAATTGTTTTTTCTAACCCTGCGGCATTATTAAAATTAATTGTTATGACAGATATTAATGGCATATTAAAATGAAATACTCATTTGTACTATCTATAAATTTAGGCATAACTAATTAAATTTAAATGCTCATATTTTTGATACCTTATAAAAGTAGTGATGTTTGATTTTTTTAAGAAGATTGAATCCTAATAAATTTTTTCTTGAACTATTTATCCCTTCAATATAGTACTGCTTAATAGTTTTTAGATTAAATACATTATAAGGAGACAAACTATTTGCACCATCACAATTTATAGAATTATCCCATTTAAAAATATCATTTTTAGCTTTAATAAGCAGCCTAACATATGGTTTAAAAAAAGTATCAATTACGTTTTTATTTAACGCATATCCTGAATCGGTCAGACTCACTATATCATCTTTAAAAAATTTCAAACTATGAAAGTGAAAGAAAACTGCTTTAAATTTTTCACCAGAAGATCTTACTGTACCAATAATTTCATTGCCATATATCGCAAATTTATATTGTTGAAGGTTCCAAGGAGCAATTCCTCCACCTAAATGTTTTAATTCGTGAACCCCTTTAAATCTAGTCGTCCAATCATCTAAATATTTTTGGTCACCGAATTTCCCATCCTCATGTTTGGCATAACACCAATCTAAACAAGCCTCTCTCCACCATTCACAAACCTTTAGGCCTGCTTCATTGGCTTTTATTGTTACAAACTGAACACAGTATTTTCCTGACAAATCAGATTGATCATATTCTTTAGTGTATCGGTGTTCTGTAATTAAAACTGAATCAGTTCCCATTTCATCAATCAAAACATTTGGGTTTGCTACAAAAAGCATGTCGGCATCCACATACGTACAATTATCTAATTTAAATTTTGAAATTGAATACAGTATTGTAGATGGGGTGCAAGTCCAGCAATATTCCGCAACTGATCGTATAGGTTTAATATTCAATAACTTTTCGTCTTCAAATTCTTTCAAAGAAATAACGGTAAGATTCAAATAATTTTGTGTTTTAAAAAAGTTAAAACAAGCATCATCAAAGGCAACAACATATAAATGAAAATCAGGACAATGTTTCAATAACGATTCGTATAATACCAATCCTCTTGATAAATAATTTGAATTAAATAATGTTACAAAATTCAACATTGCTTACAATTTTTGTGCCTCCATAAATAATGAATCTGGTTTTCTTACTTTTCCATCTACCATATCCAACCCAAATGAGGTCCAATCAGGTATGGAACTCTCATTTGCATTCACAACTTTAATCTCTTTAAAACCATGTTTTGAAAGTAATTGGCCTAATGAATATCTATCATACATCCACTGATGAATTTCCCCTCCTAAACGAAATCGTCCTATGTTTAAGGCTTTAACTTCGTCTTTTAACAGCATATGAATTAGCTTTTCCTTTATTTTATTCCTGAAACCTGTTCTACTAGCTCCTCCAATTTGAGGTTTGGGATTCCTGATATTTTCAATTAACAGTTTTACTTCATTTCCATTTCTTTCCAATAAGAAGGCGTCATTATTTTTTTTTGCATTTTTTATATACTCCATCATATCTCCTCCACCTTTTGTTCGAACCGTTTGGTCATACATTTCCAGCACAGTCCAATTGTATTTTTCATTTGCACCCTCAACATTATTTAATGCTTCTTCAAGATACTTCACATAATTTTTTGCAATTTGCTCTAAATCCGGAATAGCCACACGAAGTACGCCACCACTTTTTAAAACGCGGTAACACTCAGCGATAAAATGTTCGGCATCGGGTTTCAGAAAATGTTCTAATACATGAGAGTGATAGGCTACTTCAAAAGTATTGGCATCAAATGGTATGCCTGCCAACAAGTTGTGCGCTATAACACCTTCCCCGCTTTTTAAAAAATCAACATTCGTCCAATCCTTGTGAAAATGAAAACCGCAGCCTAAGTTTATATATGGGAGTTTTTCCATTATTTTTTTGTTTTGTTAAAATAACCGATTTAAGTGAGAAAATAAAATCTTAACGTAATTTTCGTAATTATACTCGTTAACGGTTCGTTGCTGAGCATTTTTACCTATCTCAATTGCTTTTTCGGGATTAGCAATATAGAATTGTACTTTTTCAATAGCTTCGTTTATTGTTTTATACGTTTCAATTTCTTTACCAGGAATAAATAGCGACGATAAATTAGTGCCTTCATCATTTAATAGCATTGTGCCTACACCTGTGCCCTCAAACATACGCATATTACCAACGTAGCCTTTTAATAACCCTTCGTGAATATTAAATGTAATTAATGAGCGTTGAATAATATCATACATCTCTAAGCCCCAAGCTTCGCCATTATATACTTTAAGAATATCTGAATTCTCTTTTATGATAAGATCCTTATAATAGTTTAGATCACGTTTATTATACTTCTTTTTATAATTATAGCCCCACATTTGAATTGGAGTAGCTTTAACCAATTGTTTCAGTGCAAGTTTTCTATTGATATGTACATCGCTCCAACCACCAACAAACGAAAAAGGAATGGTTTTTGGTTGAGGATTTTTTATTTCATTTAAAATTCTTACATCAAAAGCAGGGTGCATATATTCTGCAGATATCCCTTGTTTTCTGAAGGTTTCAACAAAATCGGGGGTTGATGAAAAAACAAGATCGATATTATTCAGTTTTGTATTTGGATCTAAAGGAGAGGAGATCCACGAAACTATTTTTTTGCAAAAAGGACTTATGGATTTTGCAAAATCACCAAAAAATTCAGGAACATATTCCAGATAAAAAACATCTGGTTTAACCTTTTTTATTTGCGCATAAGGTATTTCAAAATGCCAGTTTTGAGTGTATGCTACATTATTTTCATCGGCCCATTTTTTTTGTAAGATCTCACAATTAGAAATTATCAAAAATGTATCATTTCCGGCATTTGATGTATAGTGACATAACGAACCTGTATCTGCAAAAAATTGTTCTAATAATTTAGCTAAGGTTTGGGCGTATGTTAAAGAAGTGCAATCGTATTGCTTAAAGAAATTTATCAAAAAAGGCGGGTAATACGATGTAAGAAAAAGTAATTTCATTGTTTTTAATGACTAAAAGGCAATAAAAAGTTTATTAGTCTTTAATTAACCGGTTTTAGTATGTTTTATAATTTATATAAAGCAAAGTTGCTTAAGTGAAAAATTACCACAAAGTTCGTTCTACCTTGCACCAAAGATATAAAAAAGGTTTGTTACTCCTAATAAACCGCACTCAAATTAGTGATTTTGAAATGGCGATTTGGCTAATAATTATTTATTTAATCCCTCTGCTTAAAAACTAAAAAATATCCATTAATTCTGTTAAATTTGCATGTTAAATACTCCTTCAAATTAAATATATTTTGTAGAAGCAGTAAGAGTTGTAAGTGTTATTTAGACTTAACCTTCAACCACAAAAAAAATAAAAATGATCGATAAAGTAATTGAAGATGATAATGAAGATTGGGATTTGGTTTTAGAACCGAAAGCAAAATGGTATTCATTAGGTTTGTCACAAATTCTTCGTTTCAAAGATCTGTTGTTTTTATTTGTTCGCAGAGACTTTGTATCCATTTATAAACAAACAATTTTAGGCCCAATTTGGTTTTTTATTCAACCAATAATAACCGCAATTACCTATGCAATTATTTTTAGCACACTTGCCGACATTTCAACCGAAGGTGTTCCTCCACTTCTATTTTACATGTGTGGCATAACCTTATGGAACTATTTTTCTGATACCTTATCTAAAACATCCGATACATTTACTGCTAACGCAAGTATTTTTGGTAAGGTTTATTTTCCAAGAATGATCGTTCCTTTATCTGTAGTGCTATCTAACTTGGTTAAATTTGGTATCCAGTTTTTATTATTTATTGCAGTTTGGGTTTATTATTTATTTACAGATGATACGATTCATCCAAATTTTACAATTTTATTAGTACCATTTTTAATACTATTAATGGGCTTTTTAGGTCTTGGCTTTGGAATAATAATAACATCCATGACCACCAAATATCGAGATCTTAAATTTTTGGTAAGTTTTGGTGTACAACTTTTAATGTATGCCTCACCAATAGTTTTCCCACTATCGTTAGTAAGCGAAAAATACCCTCAATTTAAACTGCTTTTATTGGCTAATCCAATAACCAGTATTGTTGAAGCTTTTAAATATGCATTTTTAGGTGTTGGCGAATTTAATTGGCTTTACTTAGGTTATAGCTTTTTGTTTACCGCTGTTTTATTTTTTGCGGGATTAGTAGTTTTTAATAAAGTTGAAAAATCCTTTATGGATACAGTGTAACAAAATAAACAAATGAGCAAAGTAGTTTTAAAAGCTATAAATATATCAAAGCAATATCGTTTAGGTCAATTAGGTACCGGAACTATTTCTCATGATCTAAACAGATGGTGGCATATTGCCAGAGGTAAAGAAGACCCTTACTTAAAAGTTGGAGATGTTAATGACAGAAGCTCTAAGGGAAACAGCGATTATGTTTGGTCGTTAAAAGATATAAATTTTGAAGTAAAACAAGGCGATGTTTTAGGGATCATTGGTAAAAATGGTGCCGGAAAATCTACCTTATTAAAAATTCTGTCGCAGGTTACAACTGCAACAACAGGTAAAGTAAAAATAAGAGGGAGAATTGCCGCCTTATTAGAAGTAGGAACCGGTTTTCACCCTGAACTAACCGGTAGAGAGAACATTTTTTTAAACGGTGCAATTCTTGGTATGACAAAGCCAGAAATAGCAAGCAAATTTGACGAGATAGTGGCCTTTAGTGGCGTTGAAAAATATAT
>JANPOX010000218.1:0-2593 GCA_031428235.1 Bacteroidia bacterium
TGGACTTAAAACAATGGCAAGTATACTGACCGAAATATCCAATAACCGTTTATTTCGTCTGTTATTGGATTTAGAAATACTATTAACATCGATCATGTAAAGGTCCCCCGCAGTATCCACGTTATTACTTCCAATAATAGATAAGCTTTCCGGTGGAGCGATCTTAAAATCTACACCGCTAGATACAAGGGTGAGCATGTTATTAATAATGAATTGCGAACTGATATCCTTAGCACAAAAAATAATTTCATTAATCTCGTGTACTTTAATGATTTCATCAATCTGGTTTATTTTACCAATAAAATTTGGATTGTGAACCCCATTTATTTCAGCACTTACAAAACCAACAAAACCGGGATTTACCTGAGTTTCTTTCAGTAAAGCCGCTACCCGGTTATACTCTTGCTCTTCACCAATTATGGCAATACGTTTTTGCTTGGCAGAGCTTAAGCTATATGATTTAAATTTCAGAAAATGAAACAGCACACGAGTTACTACGAAACAAATAAGAGCCCAACTGGTTCCTAATAAAATAAGTGCCCGTGAAAATCTCAGATATTCCGGTAATAAGGAATAGCCTAATAAAATACAAACTGTTCCTACCAATACACCACGAAGAATTTTTAAAAGCTTAATGGGTTTATCATATCCCCCATTAAAATACACCATAATGATCCAGGCAGCCGCATATAAAGGAAAAGCAACGCTTAATAATTTCTGCGAATAGATGTCTCCATCTGCACCTGTTTTTTGCTGATAAATATTTTTGATGGCGAATAATCCGAGTGTGATGATCGTAAAATCAAAAAGGGGAACTGTAAATGCTTTTAAAAACCTCGACATTAAAGCCATTCCCGCTTTCATAAAAATAGCAAAATGAATGAGGGCATTGAACCAAAATGCATTAGAGCCGCTAAAATGTTTTTTGGAAAAAATAGCCATGGCTTTATAAAAAATCACCACGTAATTCAGGCTGCTTCGTTTAGTACTTTCTCCTTTATAGTGAATGATTTGGGTATCCGGAAAATAGTAATTCTTATATCCTGCTTTTTTTATTCTGTATGATAAGTCAATGTCTTCTCCATACATAAAAAATGTTTCGTCAAGTAAACCGATCTTGTCTAACACCGTTTTACGGATAAGCATAAAAGCTCCACTCATGACATCAATCTCGCTCAACTCATTTTCTGACAAATACGATAAGTGGTATTTACCAAATCGTTTTGATTTTGGAAAAAAACGTGAAAAACCAAACATCTTATAAAAAGCTACTTCAGGAGTTGGTAAACCGCGCTTGGACTCAGGAGCAAAATTACCCTGACCATCAAGCATTTTTACACCCAAACCACCAGCTTCCTGATGGGCATCCATAAATGCAAGAATCTTTGTAAATGTATCTTCCTGTACTACGGTATCAGGATTTAATAATAAGATGTACTCTCCTTTAGCTAACCTTATAGCCTGGTTATTAGCCACAGAAAAACCTGTATTTGATTTATTGACGATCAGATTGATCTGGGGAAATTTTTCTTTAATCAGCGTAACGGAACCATCAACTGAATTATTATCTACTACAAACACCTCACATTGAAAGTTCTCAGAAGCTTTTAATACCGAAAACAGGCACTGTTCGATAAAGTGCTTGACATTGTAATTAACAATAACAACGGATAGTTTAGTCACAGGTGCTATAATTTTCTAAAAATAACAAAATATTGTGAAAACCAAAGATTTTAAAAAAGTAACTATTAGTTTGAAAAAAAACAGTAAATTCGCATTCCAAATTCAGCTACACTATTTTGTTATACTGAATATGGTCCCGTAGCTCAGCTGGATAGAGCAACAGCCTTCTAAGCTGTGGGCCATTGGTTCGAATCCAATCGGGATCACCCAGAACAAAAGAGAAAGGCACTCTAAAAAGCCTGAATCCACTGAAAACCCTAGCAAATAGTTAGGGTTTTTTAGTAAATAACATTTCCACATTTAACCACTTTTGCGTACTTTTAACCTATAAACTCGTAAAGAACTCATAAAGTGAAAGTCAAAGTATTGCTATATGAATACACTCCAACTAAAGAAGGAACGTACCCAATTAAGATAAAAACAACCCATACCGAGAACGGTAAAACAATAGAACGTTTCCAGACGTAGTAACCAAAGTCTACAATGGCGAAACATTAACAAAAGAAATTGTTTTATCAATTGTAGATGAAATAGAGGATTGGAAAAAACTTGAAGCTGACCTAATTGAAATTAATTATCCTTATAACTTTGACGACAACTCAAATGGTAAAGACAAAAAAAGTAAATGGAAATTTTGGTAATAAAAAAGCAAGCGTGTAACGCACACTAAAAAAAAGGCTGCACAAGAACTCATTCGAAATTTTATTTACCGCCTTTGCCCTGGGGCTCAATATCCTTTACCCGGCGCTGCTCCACCTTCAGTTTTCCGAAGTTATAATTGAGGCTGATGATCACGCGGCGTGTATCGTAGGTCTGGCGTCCAACCATGTACTGGTTCTGATAGTGAGTGGTGGCATTTCTAACCTCACCCCAGAAGATATCGTTAAACGCGATGGTCGTAGATAATTTA
>JANPOX010000219.1:0-4157 GCA_031428235.1 Bacteroidia bacterium
TGGTACGGATACTTAAACCTTACTGATGACAGTGTTTTACAGGAGCATTTCAAAATTGTAGCGGTTGACCGTTTAGGTTATGGAAAATCAGGTTACGGCAAAGAAGAGCTTTCTATAGAAGCACAAGCATTAGCGATTAAGAAAATCATTGATAAGGAAAATACTTCGCACAAAAAAGTATATCTCTTAGGTCGTTCATACGGCGCCCCTATTACTGCCTGGTTAGCCATACATAATCCAGAACAATTTGAAAAACTCGTCATGGTATCGCCGGTAATTGATCCGGACAAAGAAAAGTTTTACTGGTTCAGTGATATTGGGAATTCTTCCCTTGTTCAATGGATGCTTCCTGATCTTTTAAATGTAGCCACAAAAGAAAAATTTGCACACCAAAAGGAAATGAAGATGATGCTTCCGGAGTGGGAAAAATTATGTACTCCCACATACGTTTTAGTTGGTGAAGATGACAGCGTTGCGGATACTGCTAATTATTCTTTTGCTAAAAAACATATCACCAATTGCACAGCTGTGTTTATGAAACTAAAAGATACAGGGCATCGGATCACCCAGGAGCAGCCAGCATTGGTAAAGGAATTATTATTACAAAATCCAACTTGTCAAGATAAGCCATACATCGCTGATAACAAAAAACCAGGCAAAGTTGTTGCCGGTATTGTTGAGGGCAACATCATGAAAAATTAGAACATAAAGTAAAAGGATTTATTTCTTTTACTATTTAATGATATACTTAAAAATAAAAATCCCGGATATTCACCGGGATTTTGTTTTGTATTTAATCTTAAAATTATGCTGTTACAGAAGCTAAGACAGAATTCATACTTCTTACGGCATCCGCACTTTTAGCAAATAATGCTTTCTCTTCGTCATTTAAATTGAAGTCAACAATTTTTTCCCAACCATTTTTACCGATGATTACAGGAACGCCCATGCAAATATCCGTTTGTCCGTATTCACCATCCAGCATTACGCTGCAAGGGATTAGTTTTTTCTGATCGTTTAAGATACTGTCAACAATTGTTGCAACAGCTGCTCCCGGTGCATACCATGCTGAAGTTCCTAACATTCCAGTTAGAGTTGCTCCACCAACCATTGTATCAGCCGCTACTTTTTTCAACGTATCTGCATTTAATGTTTGAGAAACCGGTACGCCGTTATAAGTTGCTAAACGTGTTAAAGGAATCATAGTTGTATCACCATGTCCACCAATAACAACTCCTTGCACATCACTTGGAGGAGCATTTAATGCTAAAGATAAATAACAATTGAAACGTGCGCTGTCTAATGCTCCGCCCATACCGATGATACGGTTTTTAGGTAATTTACTTCCTTTTAATGCTAAATAAGTCATAGTATCCATTGGATTGGAAACAATAATGATTACAGCATTCGGAGAATGTTTCAATACATTTTCAGTAACTGTTTTTACAATTCCTGCATTGATACCAATTAATTCTTCACGGGTCATTCCCGGTTTACGCGGAATACCAGAGGTAACAACCACAACATCGCTGTTCGCTGTTTTAGCATAATCATTTGTACTTCCGCTAATGCGTGTATTAAAACCATTTAAAGAAGCAGTTTGCATTAAATCCAATGCTTTTCCTTCAGCAAAATTTTCTTTAATATCAAGAATTACTACTTCACTTGCAATTCTTCTTAGTGCAATATATTCTGCACAAGTTGCGCCTACATTTCCGGCACCGATAACTGATACTTTTGTCATATTTATTGTTGTTTTATGTTTTTAATTTTTATTATTTTTTTGTCACACTGAGCGAAGTCGAAGTGTTTTTTAACTTAAACTTGTCCTTCGACTCTCCGCCAGCAGGCGGACAGGCTCTCAGGAAGACAAGCTTTTGAATTCTTTAAAATCGCTTACGCGTCAATTTTCGCATATTTTGCATTTTGTTCAATGAATTCTCTCCTAGGAGGAACTTCATCACCCATAAGCATCGCAAACACTCTGTCTGCTTCTGCAGCACTGTCGATAGTTACTTGGCGTAGAGTACGCACAGAAGGATCTAACGTAGTTTCCCATAACTGAATCGCATTCATCTCACCTAAACCTTTATAACGCTGAATATTTACGCTTTCAGGTTTATCGCCGCCTAAAATTTTTACCTGTTCGGCACGGTCAACTTCATTCCAGCAATACGCCTGCTCTTTTCCTTTTTTCACTAAATATAAAGGAGGAGCTGCGATATACACATGTCCTTTTTCCACTAATTCTTTCATGTGACGGAAGAAGAACGTTAAAATTAAAGTTGTAATATGAGAACCATCCACATCGGCATCACACATAATAACTACTTTATGGTAACGCAGTTTGTCCATGTTTAATGCACGGTCATCTTCTTTGGTACCACGGAAAACTCCAAGAGCAGTAAAGATATTTTTGATCTCTTCGTTTTCATAAATTTTATATTCCATTGCTTTTTCCACATTCAGAATTTTACCTCTTAATGGTAAAATTGCCTGAAAATCACGGTTTCGGCCTTGTTTAGCTGTTCCTCCGGCAGAATCACCCTCGACTAAGAATAATTCGCAAGCTAATGGATCATTATTAGCGCAATCTGCCAACTTACCTGGTAAACCTGAACCTGACATCACTGATTTACGTTGAACCATTTCACGTGCCTTACGGGCTGCATGACGGGCAGTAGCAGCTAATACCACTTTATCTACAATTAATCTGGCTTGTTTTGGATTTTCTTCCAGATAATTACTTAAGGCTTCACTGATCGCTGCATCAACGGCACCTGTTACTTCGCTGTTTCCTAATTTGGTTTTAGTTTGTCCTTCAAACTGAGGTTCCTGAACTTTAACAGAAACAACTGCTGTTAAACCTTCTCTAAAGTCATCACCACTGATCTCAAACTTAATGTTTTTGAACATACCGTTCTTTTCAGCATAACTTTTTAAAGTACGGGTTAATCCTCTTCTGAAACCAGCTAAATGAGTTCCTCCTTCGTGTGTATTAATGTTATTTACATAACTCTGAATACTTTCACTGTAAGAGTGATTATAAAGCATCGCTACTTCAACAGGGATGCCATTCTTTTCGCCTTCAATATGGATCACATCATCCATCAACTTCTCTTTACCACCATCAATGTATTGAACGAACTCTTTTAAACCTCCGTCACTATGAAATGTTTCGCTATAAATTACTCCATTTTCATCTTTTTGGCGTTCATCTTCTAAAATAATAGTGATTCCTTTATTTAAGAAGGCTAATTCACGCATACGATTAGCCAGGGTAGCATAGATATACTCGCCTGTGGTAAAGATTGTCATATCGGGCGTAAAGGTAACTGTAGTGCCTCTTAGAGTAGTATCTCCTACTACCTTTGCGGGATATTGAGGAATACCTTTTCGAAATTCCTGCATTGTAATTTTTCCGTCGCGGTGAACTTCAGCAATTAATGGATCAGATAAAGCATTCACACAACTTACACCTACTCCATGCAAACCTCCGGATACTTTATAAGTATCTTTATCAAATTTACCACCGGCGTGAAGAACTGTCATAACTACTTCTAACGCACTTACTCCTAACTTAGGGTGAATACCTGTAGGAATGCCTCGTCCGTCATCCTTCACACGGATTGAATTATTTTCAAGGATGGTAACTTTAATATCTTTACAATGACCAGCGAGCGCTTCGTCAATTGAATTATCAACTACCTCATAAACTAAGTGATGTAAACCCTTAACTCCAATATCACCAATATACATCGCCGGTCTTTTTCTAACCGCTTCTAATCCTTCTAAAACCTGAATGTTATCGGCGCCGTAATTTGTCTTATCAATAGCTGTATTTTCTTCCATAAATTGTGAGATCTTCTGATTAAGTATATAATCATTAAATATACCGATTTTATTGGGTTTTTGGAGTATTCATTTTAAATGATTTTACTAACAAATGTTAATAAAAAATTGAATTTATATCCCAAAAAATCAATGAAAAATTTGGTCTTATCCGAACTGTTATTATTGAAAATAATGAATCAATTTTTCCTTATTATAATTCTTACTTTTATAATCTAATATTTACTTATGTCTGATATATTTTCTACTGAAGCCTTATTAAGTTTAATTCCATTAACACTAATGGAAATTTTATTAGGCATCGA
>JANPOX010000220.1:0-26093 GCA_031428235.1 Bacteroidia bacterium
TATTAATCTAAAAAATTGAAATCATGAAAACATTAATTGTATTGGCCTTAGCAGGAGCAGCTCTTACTTACGCCGCAAGGTATTTTAAAATCACCTCTTTTGAAGAGGTAAAGAATTTGGTACCTGAAATAAAGAACCTCGCACCAAAACTTAAAGAAACGAAAGTATATAACTAGAAATAGTTTTTTGAGCCCGGATAAACCATCCGGGCTTTTTTGTTTAATAACACGCATATGGATTTAATTTTTTCACTTTTCCAAAATCCTCTTCCGTGTCATTTTCAACCTTCACCCAAATAGTACATCAACGATAATTAGCATCTATAAAAGTTATGATAATTTTAATAAAAAAACTGTAAATTGCAATAATGGAAGAAATTATTCAAAACAGCACTTCAGATATTATTCCCGGACTTTCATTACAAGAGATTAATCAACTCAATCAAAAGGCATGGGATATAAGAGTTTCAGATTTGCGCACTTCCTGGAAATTATCGAATGATGCTGAACGCCATTCGATAAATAACGCTTATCAAAAAGGCATTGCTGAAAGTTCACGGAATTTAGGTTATTGTTTATGGCGCTTTGGCGACTACTCGCAGTCGCTGGAAAAATCAATGATTGCCCTCGATATTTTTCGCTCCTTCAAAGATAAAAAAGGCGAAGCTGATACACTAAACAGTATTGGTGCCGTTTATATGTATCAAGGTGATAATGATAATAGATTAAAGTGCAATCAATTATGTTTACAAATACGAACAGATATTGGAGACAAAGAAGGTGTTGCTTCCTCTGAAGGTAATATTGGCGAAACCCATATGGAAATGGGAAATTTTGAAGAAGCCAATATATGGTTTGACCGATGTTTGAAAAACCCGCAGGCATCCGTTCAGGCTAAATCCTGGGCGTACCACAACATCGGAATAATTTTTTACAGAAATGAGCACTTAGAAAAAGCTATTAAAGCTTTCACGCAAAGTTATGAATTATCAGATTCAGTAAACTATGAAGTTTTATCCATTGCTACCCAAATACAAATCTCACAAGTATTAATTGAGTTAGATATTTTTTCTACGGAGATAGATGTTAACCTGAACAAAGCTTTAGAAGCCTCTTTAACTATAGGACTTAAAGAAGATATTCAGAAAATTTATCTCACTTTTTCGCAGTTAGAAGAAAAACGCGGTAACGTAACTCAATCATTTGCCTGGTTCAAAAAATACCACATAGCATACGAAGATTTATTTAATGAAAGCAGCAATCAAAAATTAAATAATATTCAAGCTCAATACGAAATTGAAAGTGCCCGACAGGAAACTGAGTTCGAACGAACCAAACACCTTGAGTTAAAACAGTTCTTAGACCAAATTAATCTTCAAAAAAATGAAATATCACAAAAAAATCGTGAAATAACAGATAGTATAAAATACGCTAGTCGGATACAATATGCCGCCCTAACCACCAATGAATATATTAAGAAAAACTTACCGTTTGATTTTTTCATTTATTATAAACCAAAAGATATTGTAAGTGGCGATTTTTATTGGGCAACTAAAAAGGATACTAAATTTTTTATTGCCGTATGCGACAGTACAGGTCATGGTGTACCGGGAGCATTTATGAGTTTACTCAACATTTCTTTTCTTAATGAAGCAATCAATGAAAAAAACATTATCGAACCAAATTTAATTTTTGACTATGTTCGCCAGCGTTTAATTGAAAATTTATCGCAAGAAGAACAGCAGGATGGAATGGATGGAACGCTTTTATGTATTGATTATTCAACGCGTACTATAACCTATGCTGCAGCCTACAATGCGCCAATTATTATAAGAGAAAAACAAATTATTTTAAACCCTGCTGATAAAATGCCAATAGGAAAAGGTTTAAAGACAGAGCCGTTTATTAAATATACTTTAGATTGTAAAATTGGAGACACTATTTATTTACTAACCGATGGCTTTCCTGATCAATTTGGCGGACCAAAAGGAAAAAAGTATAAATACAAACAAATTCGTGAGTTGATGCGTCAATACGCCGATTTTCCACTGCATGAACAGGTATTTAAATTTAATGAAGCTTTTGAATCCTGGCAAGGAAACCTTGAGCAAGTAGATGATGTGACTTGTTTGGGAATGGAAATCACTTAGAGCTTCTCTGAAAAAAACCTCTACAAGGAAAAAAGAACGTGATATAAAAATTACTTTTGGAGTGAACCCCAATTAGATAATTGAAGGTTCTTTAAAGAAGCGCCATAAATTTTACTTCACAATCTTCATCTCAACTCTACGATTTTTCTGCATACCTTTTAAATCAGGTTTACCATTTGGCAATGCATTCGGGGCCACAGGAGCAGTTTCTCCGTAACCTTTGGCAATGAGCTTATCCTTTTTAATTCCTTTTTTTATCAGGGCATTAACAACAGCTTGCGAACGTGTTTGTGATAAAGTCATATTTGCAGCATCATTTCCTTTGCTATCTGTATGTCCGGATACTTCAATTACCAATTCCGGATATTCTTTCATCAAAGCAACCAATTTATCGATCTCCAGACCTGATTCTTTTCTTAGGATGGATTTATTGGAATCAAAGAAAATATTATTAAGTACAATCTTCGAACCGATCTCAACCCTATCCAGTATAACATCTTTTTGCATCACAGAATACTCGGCCACTTTAGGTACGTTAATGTTTTCCGAGTGGAATAAATATCCTTTAGCTTCATAAGAGATGTTATAATTTTGGCCGCGGTTCACTACAAAATAATAAGAACCGGAATCAATAGTGGTATAGAATGTTTCAATTAAATTACCGCTGAGATTATCTTTTAAAATTATGGCAGCTCCAGGAATGGATTTACCATCTTTGTTCCTTACTATACCTTTTACGCCTATAGTACCAAGTGTTTTTGTTTCCAAATTTATCATTTGAAGGATAAATTCTTTTTCAATTTCCTGATAAGTAGAATTTGGTGGTATAACTAATGAAATAGAAACCGGTTGGTACCCATCGGCTTCAAAATTTACTGTATAGGTTTTTCCTTTAATACCTGGGGCGAGGATCATGATGTACTTTCCTGTTTTTTCATTTGGCCTTATATCCTGAACTACGATACTCTCTTCATCCATTACCGTTATACGCGAGTTGGAGGGCTGTTTATTGGTTCCATTAAACGTTAAAACACCTTTTAATAAAGTTAATGGTTCAGCTATCGCTCTTTCAAAATCTATCCTGTAAATATCTTTTTCTCCAAGGCCTCCTCTTCTTGCTGAAGAAACATATCCTCTTTTTCCATCAGCAGATTGTACGTAAAAAATATCATCATCAGGTGTATTAATAGGCGCCCTTAAATTTTCAGGTTCGGTCCATTTTCCTTCTTCATTTTTAGTGGTTTTAAACACATCAAAACCGCCCATATTCTTGTGTCCTTTTGAACTGAAGAACATTGTCACTCCATCCGGGTGGATAAAAGGAGCATCTTCATCGTCAGCTGTATTAATTGTTGGTCCAAGATTGGAGGCAAGGCTCCATACGCCATTTGGCAGTTTCACACATCTCCAAATATCTCTCCCACCATATCCACCTTCTTTGCGGTCACTCACAAAGTACAAAGTGCTTCCATCCACAGAAATTGTAGCATGTGTTTCCCATGATGAAGAATTTACATTTGGTCCCAAGGGCATTAAAGCACTCCATCTATCTCCTTCCAGGTTACTGTAGTAAATATCACCACCATTCAAATCTTTATAAACAAACAGTTTTGTTCCGTCAGGTGACAAGCCAATATTTGCTTCACTACCAATGGTATTAATCGTTGAACCTATTGACCTTGCTTCAGACCAGCCGCCATCCCAGCGTTTATTGCTAATATAAATATCTTCAAGATATTGGTCGTCATCAGTTTTTTCTCCACCGGTACTTCCTGGTCTTCTTGAAGTAAAAATTAAAGTTGATTCATCAGCAGATACAACGGGACTATAATCAGGGAAAGAGGAATTAATGCTGTCTCCTAAATTCACGATCCGCACTTTAGCCGTATCTTTTGTAAACTCCTGCGCATTGGTATTGGTTTGCATTTGCTTTTCGAGATCAGCAGTTAATTCAGCATTTCTGCCCCCAACCAGATCTTTAAATTTTTTAAAATAAACATACGATGCAATGAAATTATAATTCAAACGGTAAGCCTCCCCTAATGAATAATAGGAAAGATCAGATGCTTTTTTTTCGTTAGCATCTTCAGGGTTATAATTATGGGTTACATTCTGAACGGCTTTTTCAAGATGATAAACTGCCTTATTCTTTTCAGCTGGAGATTGCAAATAACATAAACCCAGTTTATAATTAATATTTGCAGAAGATGAATCTATCTGGTAAGCTTCCTTGAAAATTTTAAGAGCATGCACATAATTATGTTCCAGAAGCAGATAATTTCCTTCGGTAAATTTTTCGCGGTATAAAGCCTTATTACTTTGCGCCAGTCCAATTTGGGCAATAAATAATAAACAAAAAAATAAGCTTCTACTCCTCATAAAATCAAATCACTGTATGAACCCAAATATAGAAGTTTTATTTAATTGGTCATAATATTTTGCCACGGGCGCCGCCTAAATATTAAATGTATTTTTGTTTACGAATAAGACAATTCTTTATTAATTTTATTTTAAAATTTATTGTTAACCAGGTAAAATATACATAATTTAATTTTATATTTGATCAAATGAAGTTAAGTATACTATCTCTTTTATTTTTACCAATCAGCCTCATGTCTTCAAACGGAGATGGCCCTATTGGTCCGCGCTCTGCAGCATTAGGACATGCATCTTCTACTTTGTATGATGTGTGGAGCATAAGAAACAATCAGGGCAGTTTAGGATTTGTGAGAAAAGGCGAAGCAGGCGCTTTTTATGAAAATCGTTTTTTTGTGAAAGAATTGACCCAAACAGGTTTTGCGGCAGCAGTTCCATTAAAAAAAGGAACTGTAGGTATTTGTTACTCAACCCTGGGATATCAGTTATATCGGGAATCTCATACTACTTTAAGTTACGGTATGAAATTAAGCGAAGGGGTTTCAGCCGGAATTGGTTTTGATTATTTAACCACCAAGATAGCTGATATTTACGGTCAGGCTAATGCATTTACAGGATCAATAGGCTTAACAGCTAAAATTTTGCCTCAGGTGGTAATCTCTTCTCATGTGTATAATCCTTTCAGAGCAAAGATCACAAACTACAATAATGAAAAAATTCCAACTATTTTTAAATTTGGAGCCCAATACATTTTCTCGCCAAAAGTATTTTTAACTGCTGAGGCAGAAAAAACATCCGCCAAAAAAATCAATATCAAAGGAGGCATCGAATACAAGCCTTCCAATTTAATTTATATCCGTGTAGGCGGATCAAGTTATCCTACACAGGCAGCACTTGGTGTGGGTGTAAATTATAACGGATTAAAAATTGATATATGTTCATCGTATCACAGTGTACTGGGACTATCTCCACAAATTGGTTTGAGTTATTCTTTTGGAAAAGACCGCTCCAAATCACCTGAAAAAACAACTGACTCTTCCGAAAAACTATAATTGATCAAAGCAAAGCATTATATAATCAGTTCTCTTTTTTTATGCTTCTGCATTACGGAATCTTATGCCCAAAATGATAGTATAAATAACAAAAGCAGTGAACAGGTTGACGAACAAATCAATCAAAACATTGAGATCTTATCTGAGCAAATGCAAAGTGAAGATGGTGACCTCACTAATTTAACGGAAGCCTGGACCTATTACAAATCACATCCTATTAATCTTAACCGGGCTAAAAGAGAAGAGTTAACTGATTTACTCATACTTACTGATATTCAAATAAATAACTTATTAAAACATCGAGAAAAAAACGGCTCGCTGATTAGTATTTATGAACTACAAAGTATTGATGGTTTTGATCTTTCCACCATCAAAAAAATTACTCCATTTGTATTTGTAAGTGATAATTTTAATTCAGCTTTTTTTAGTACTAAAGAAATGTTCAAAGATGGCAAGCATGAATTTGTAACCCGTTTTCAAAGAATACTGGAACCTCAGGCTGGCTATCATGTGCCTGATAGTGTTAAAAATTTAAAACCCAATGGCTATTATTTAGGAAATCCCAATAGAATTTTTGCCCGGTACTCTTTTCAATACAATAATAATGTTTCATTTGTGTTAGCAGGAGAAAAGGATGCAGGAGAAGAATTTCGCATAGGAGGCTCACCAATTGATAGTATTCCATTGAATGATGGTACTAATAATAAACGTGCAGAATATAAGCAGACAAAAGGTTTTGATTTTTATAGCGGGCATATTGCCGTTAGGAATATTAAATCTATAAAAACATTGGTAATTGGTGATTACCAAGCAACATTTGGACAAGGGTTAACTTTATGGCAGGGATTTGGATTTGGAAAATCTGCCTCCATTATGAGTATTAAACGGAATGGAACTGGCATTAAACCCTACCGTAGTTTTGATGAGAACCGTTTCTTTAGGGGTGCTGCAGGAACATTCAAAATTAAAGATTTTGAAATAACAGGCCTTGCTTCCTTTAAAAAAATAGATGCCAATGCTGTTGCAGCCGATACAAATAGTAATGGTGAAATAGACGTAATTAGTATCAGTAGTCTGGAAATAAGTGGCATGCATAATACCAATTCCTTAATGCAGGACAAAGGAATTATTAATCAAACAGTGCTTGGCGGAAACATTGCGTATAATAAACGCAATTTACACGTGGCATTAACCGGCCAAAATATGAATTTAAGTGCTGAACTCATTAAGTCGCCGAGCCTTTACAATAAATATGATTTTCAGGGCAAGAGCAACTTTGTAGGTGGCATTGATTATAATTATGTGTTTAGGAATGCTAACTTATTTGGGGAGTATGCAATGAGCGCAAATGGAGGAAAAGCTTTTTGTCAGGGTTTAATTGTGGCGATTGATCCTAAATTAACATTTACGGCACATTATCGCAATTTTGAAAAGACTTTTCAGAACTTATTTGGCAGCGCTGTTTCTGAAAACACTTTACCGCAAAATGAAAAAAGCATTTACATAGGTATGGAAGCCAAACTTTTTAAAAGCTTAACCTTATCAGTATATCTTGATCAATTTAAGTTTAACTGGCTCAAATCATCTGCAAGAGCTCCTTCTACCGGAAGAGATGTTTTCACTCAGTTAAACTATACGCCAACCAAAAAAATTGATATGTATTTTCGTTTCAGGCATCGTACTAAATTCGTGAATAGTACAGAGGATAATTTTTATGATTACCTGAGCCCATACATACAATACAATTACCGTTATAATTTATCAGTGCAGATGACACCAGATCTTAAATTCAAATCACGTGTAGAATACACCCGTGTTGATAGAACCATCGAACCAGATGAAGACGGTGTTGCATTTGTACAGGACCTGATTTATAAAAAATTAAAATTCCCTTTAACGTTTACCCTACGCTATGCGGTTTTTGATACCAAGAGTTTTGTAAGCCGTGTTTACACCTACGAAAATGACGTATTGTACTCCTACTCTGTCCCTGCTTTATATGATAAAGGCCAGCGGGCCTACTTTATTGTAAACTGGGATGTAACCAGGAATTTTGAAATTTGGGTAAGAGTAGCTTCTACAATTTATGATAACCAAAAGATTCAATCTGAAGGTAGCCTCAATCAAATTGATTCGAACCATAAAACCGAATTAAAGCTACAGGCAAGACTTAAGTTCTAATTATTTCCTTTAATTCTATATTTTTTTGTTTTTTTGAAACCTTAAATGATTCCTAACGTAAAATAGGCGTTTGCCATTCATTTTTTGAAATTATGCTCGGTTAATTCTATTAATTAAAATTAAGTACCACTCATGAACTCTTTCTTACAAAAAATCCTCACTGTTACCGTTTTATTATTATCTGCTTACCAAGTGAACTCTCAGGAAATAAATACTGTAGAGGTTAATGCATCAGCCCTTATTGATGATAAAAGCACAGATAAATATTCTATTGTGATATATAATGATGGGCTTTTAAAAGACTCGATTTACAATAAAAAAACAAAAGCAATTACACTTTCTTTAGAAACGGACAAAATTTATTCAGTAGTATTTAAAAAAGCAAACTATCCTGATAAATTAGTGATCATAAACACCAAAATACCCAGCGGATTAAGAGAGCTTACTGAAGATCCATTTGAATTGCAGATTGAATTAACCCAAAATACTACTACTTTAAAAAAGGATTTGTATGATTATCCCGTGGCTATTTTAGAAGTTAATAAAAAAGTAAAATCGTTAATGGCCAGTGAATCTTATCATAAATTCACGCATAAATAATAAAACTTCAGAGCTTTCTAATCAGAAAGCTCTTTTTATTTAAGATATTTTAATACCTGTATTTAACAAATGATACCTATCTTTGTCCTCTATTAATTTATAACATAAAAACTAAATATATGTACCCAGAAGCATTAGTTACCCCAATGAAAGCAGAATTAACTGCTGTAGGCTTTGAAGATTTAAGAACCCCTGATAGCGTTGAAAGTGCTTTAAAAAACGAAGGAACCGTTTTGATAGTTGTAAACTCAGTTTGTGGATGCGCAGCTGGTGCTTGCCGTCCGGGAGTAAAATTAAGTTTAAACAATGATAAAAAGCCTTCTAAATTAACTACTGTATTTGCAGGATTTGATGGTGATGCCGTTAACCAGGCTCGTCAGCATTTTGCGCCCTACCCGCCATCTTCACCAGCAATTGCCTTATTTAAAAATGGTGAGTTGGTTCACTTTGTAGAGCGTCATAACATTGAAGGAAGAACTGCCGCAATGATCTCTGAACATTTGAAAATGGTTTACGATGAGTTTTGTTAAGCTCAAATTGCAAACAATCTGCTATTAAAAAGTACTTAAAATAAAGAAGCCTCCACGTGAGGCTTTTTTTAATTTTAAGCCATGACTATTTCATCCGACGTTTCCTTAAAAGCATATAACACTTTTGGCATTGATGCATCCGCAAAATATTTTACTGCTTTGCATTCTATGCAGGATCTGGATGAACTTTTGCACAGTAATGAATACAAGACCAATGAGCATTTAATTTTGGGTGGTGGAAGCAATCTATTGATCACTCAAAACGTAAATGCACTGGTTATTAAAAATGAATTAAAAGGAATAGAGATCGTTAAAGAAACTACTGATCACGTGTTTGTAAAATGCGCCGCAGGAGAAGTATGGCACGAGTTTGTTATGTGGTGCATTCATAGAAATTATGGCGGATTAGAAAATTTATCGTTGATTCCAGGTTGTACCGGTGCCAGCCCCATGCAGAATATTGGCGCCTATGGCGTAGAGATTAAGGATACTTTTTATGAACTGGAAGCAGTGCATACAAAAACAGGAGAGCTGAAAACATTCTCTAAAACAGAATGTGAGTTTGGATACAGAGAAAGTATATTCAAACGTAAATTCAAAAATCAATTCATTATTACATCGGTTACTTTTCAATTATCAAAGCAACCTATTTTTCATATTGAGTATGGCGCTATTAAACAGGAGCTGGATGCCATGAAAATTTCAGATTTAAATATCCAGGCTATTTCACAAGCAGTGATTAATATCAGAAGTAGCAAATTACCTGATCCAAAAAAAATTGGCAATGCCGGAAGTTTCTTCAAAAATCCGGAAGTATCTGCTGAGGTTTATGAAAACTTAAAAAATAATTTTTCAAACTTAGTAGCTTATCCACTGGAAAACCATAATTACAAATTAGCAGCAGGATGGCTTATTGAACAAAGCGGATTAAAAGGCTACCGCCAAGGCGATGCAGGTGTTCATACTTTACAAGCACTGGTGTTAGTGAATTACGGAAATGCCACCGGTCATGAAATCTTTGATCTTTCTACTCATGTATTAAAAACAGTGAAAGAAAACTTTGGAGTGGAACTTGAACGCGAAGTGAATATTATTTAATTAGTAATTCATTGTCTTTTTTGTCATGAAGATCACTTCGAGAAATTTTTGAATCCCGACAGCAATGAAAAAAATATTAAGTCCCGCCGGGACTTTAGCTGAACTCAACTTAATACTCAAACTCATGTTCCGTAGGAACCAAACATTAATAACAATCTGTACAACCACTGTTTCAATGCTCTCTAGGAGCATAACATTACAATAGATGTAGCTGGTTTCAAAATATTGCGTACCTACAGCACGCACTAAAAACTGATAATTTATTTTTCTACTAATGTTAAGTCCCTCCGGGACCTTCCAACACAATCAATACACTCATCCTTTATGTATAGTTTTTACAGCTATCCTAAACTTAATAAAGCTTCTATAAGTCATGTTGAACTTGTTCAGCATCTCGCCATGACACAAGTTCAGGGTGACAACGAATATGGTTAAAAAAATAAGTAAATAAAAAAGCCTCTCAAAAAATTTCTGAGAGGCTTTTTAAAATATATGGAAACGATTATTTTTTATCTGCGTTTCTTTGGATCTTTTCGCGGATACGTGCTGCTTTACCAGTACGTGTACGGATATAGTAGATTCTTGCTCTACGAACAATACCAACTTTGTTTAATTCTATTTTATCAATGAATGGAGATGATACAGGGAAAATACGCTCTACACCAATACCATTGGAAATTTTACGAACTGTGAAAGATGCTGTTGCCGGCTCGTTTTTGCGTTGAATTACAACACCTGAAAACTGCTGGATACGCTCTTTTTCACCCTCTTTAATTTTGTAGTGTACTGTAATAGTATCACCTGCTTTAAATTTTGGATGAGCAACTTCTGCTGCTAATTGTTTTTTTACGTAATCTAATAATAAACTCATTGTTCCTTATTTTAAATATTTATCATTTCTGGCATTCGCTGCACCATGCAACCAGAGGCTAAAAAGTGGAGCGCAAATATAGATTTTTTTCGCTTTATTTCCAAATTATCTTTTATAGAGCTTTATTCGGGTTTGAACTCCTTTTTGTGCTTGTCATTCGTTTTATAAACATCATCGAAATCGTCCTCGTCCTCTTTTAACTCATAGTTTTTCTCCTTTCCCAGGTTTACATTAATAACAACCGGAGGAGGAGAGGTTTTAAATACCCAAGCCGGTCCATTCATATAGTAATAACCTTGTCTCCAGTTATCCCAATAAAAATTATAACGAGGAAAATAAACCCAACGACGGTTATAAGAATGTGCAGGATGCCAATGAGGGTGATATACAACCATTTTAGCGGGCCTGTAACCACTTTTTATTTTGATCCTACTTCCGTGAGGACCATTTTTTACCACTACTTTGGCTCCTCCTTTATTATGATGGCCCCCGTGGCCTCCTTTGCCGTGACCATGTCCTTTTTGTGAAAAAGCCTGATTTGTTCCCAATAAGATGCAAATTGATAGAACAAGTGTTTTAATAGTTTTACCAATCACATTTTTATCAATGTTTTGGTAGTGAATAATCGTCGATTTCATAATGATATTAGCTTTAAAGGTTCTAGTTTTTTAGACACAAAAACCGGGCAAAGGTTTAATCTTCAGGTAAATTTAACCAATTTTTAGAAGTTCTGTAAACCGTTCCTTTAAATAAAGCGACTACTTTTTGATCAGCAGTATTGGTAACTTTAATAGTATAGATACCAATTTTATTGGAACGTTTTTCTTCAATGGCTTCAGCTATAATAATATCATGTTCTTTTAATGACTCCGTATGTGAAATGGAAGTTTCAATTGATACCGCTTTTTGACCGTGTGAATTAGATGCAAAAGCCAAGGCGCTATCAGCTAATGAATAGGTAATTCCTCCATGTGCAATTCCAAATCCATTCAGCATGTCTTTTCGGATGACCATTTTTAATTTACAGGAACCTTCTTTTATTTCAAGAACTTCGATCCCTAACCATTGACTGAAATAGTCTTTGGTCATCATAAGATCCGTTATTTCCTGAGCTGAAGACACTTTATACTCGTGGCTTCCAGGGGGTTTCCGCGGCATTTAAATCCTGGGTGAATTTACGGGATAGAACAAATAAATAATCCGATAAACGGTTTAGATATTTATAAATTAATTCATTAACCGGTTGTTGCTCATTTAACCTTAGCACACATCGCTCGGCACGGCGACATACACACCGGGCAACATGACAAAAAGATATAGTAGTATGTCCGCCCGGAAGAACAAAATGTTTCATTTCGGGTAAATGCTCATTCATAGCATCTATCTCTTTTTCCAATAATACAATATCAGTTTCAGAAACCTGAGGCAAAACCATTTTATTTTTATCCGGATCTGCTGCTAATAAAGAACCAATAGTAAATAAACGATCCTGAATTTCAATTAAAATGGTTTTTGAATTTTCATCAATGGCTTGATCTCTAATTAAACCAATATTGGAGTTCAGCTCGTCAACCGTTCCATAAGCTTCAATTCTAATATCAAACTTAGGAATACGGGTTCCTCCAATTAAAGAAGTTTGCCCTTTATCTCCTGTTTTCGTATAGATCTTAAATGCCATCTTATTTTATGATCCATGCCATGCGACACAGCGATTTAATTAAAATTTAAAGCTGATGTTTACATTTGGTAAAATCGGCAATTGGTTCACACGTTTATTACGGATACGATCGTAGTAAAAAATGTTTTGTCGGTTGTATACATTTGTTGCTCCAATATTTACTTCTAATTTAGTTTTTTCACTAATATTATACAACCATTTTAAGCTAACATCCATTCGGTGATAATCAGGTAAACGGCGAGAATTATAATCACCCGGAACATAACCTAAATTGGCATTTGCTGTGGAATAATCAAAATTAAAATTATTGTTGAAATCAACCTGCGGATAATAACCCTGGGTTGGAGTAAAAGGGAAACCGGAACCGTAATTCCAACGCACACTTAGATCAAGATTACGTTTTTTACCAAAAGTGTAAGTACCTACTAAATTAACGTTATGCCTTCTGTCAAACACAGGTGAGTACTCATAGACATCGCCACTGGCAGTGTTACCGGTATAACGTTTATTAAAGGTTAATGAATAAACTGCCCACAAATAAAAGCGTTTCTTCTCATATTTAGCTGTAAAATCCAAACCAGTTGCTTCACCCTGCTCCATGATAAAATCTTTTTTATTAGCATCAGGCTTATCTGTATTTTCAGGAGTATCATCAAATAATTTATCTCTGTTCACACTGGCCATTTGAGTAAAATATTTTTGATATCCTTCAACCTGAATTTCAAGATTTTTCAAAACATCTATTTCAAAACCTGCAACCGCATGGCGGGATTTTTGAATAACCCCTTTAGTGGCTACCGTATTATTGTTTTTGTCTTTGTACTCAGCCGGTAAATTTTCAGGTCCGTTAATGAAACCATAAAATAAATTAACCACATCACGGTCAGAACTTGCACTCATTAAACTCTGGCTATATAAACCACCGGCAAATTTGAATCGGATTTTTTTTGTGAAATTAATTTTACCCTGTAAGCGTGGCTCGGGAGATAAATTATCGAAAGAAGCATAATACTGTAAACGGAAACTTGGTTCTAATACGATCCATTTCTTTTTATCAAGCCACCTGAATTTCATATGCGCACCAAGCTCTAAAGAGTTTTTAGCATAAGAGATTTTAGCCAGGTTTGGATTTTGTAATTCATAATTTGTGTTGGTTCCTACTAATTCGAAACCGTACTTTAATTCATTCCTTCCAAAGTATTTCAGGAAATTAAATCCACCGTTAAATCCACCAACTGAACTGGATTTTTTATCAGCGTCTGTTGAGCCTTGATAATTGATCTTATATTGGGAATAGGCAAAATTACCTTCAATTAACAAAGTAGAATTCTGGGGAATTAAAATAAAATTACTTCCTCCACCGTATGAAGTCCAATTGAATTTAGCAAGATCTCTATATACAACTTTATCATTAAAATTATATCCAAACAAATTTACTTTACTACCATTGTTGCCGTTGAAAGAAACTTTACCATAGATGTCAGTGTAATAAAACGGTAAACCATCATCATTTGTTTTATTAGCATAAGGATATAAGGTTTTTGATGTCTGAGGTAAATAAGATGTCTTTCCTGATAACAAGAAAGATGAACTTCCTTTACCGTCTTCTTTTAATTTTTTCAGAGGACCTTCCAGCGTTAATTTAGCGCCAAAGGTTGATGCTGATACTTTACCCGACAAATGTTTTTTATTACCATCGCGGGTTGTAATATCCATAATGGATGAAGTTCTTCCGCCATACTCTGCTCCAAAACCTGCACTATATACATCTGCATTTCTCATGATGTCATTATCAAACACAGAGAATAAACCGATAGAGTGAAAAGGATTGTAAATAACCATTCCATCTAATAAAACTTTATTCTGAATAGGCAAACCACCTCTGATATATAACTGTCCGCCTTGATCTCCGGTAAAAACAACACCCGGTAATACTTGTAAATATTGTGCTAAATCAGGTTCGCCCACACTTGGTAGTTTATTGATAGCTGTTGGATCAATTGTTTGAACCGCCACATTTGGTGTTTCAAGTTTATCTGACTGAGATGCAGTAACATCAACAGAATTTAAAACAATTCCTCCTTTTTCGGCAAAGAATTTTTTGCTTATAATTTCGCCGGCTTTTACTGTAATACTTTCAGAAATGGTATCAAATTCTAAATTGGTAACCATTAGAGTGTAAGCTCCGGCGCTTACTTTATTAAGTGAGAAATAACCATTCAAATCGGTTGATGCACCTGTAGTTGTTCCTTTCAAAAATACATTTGAAAAAGCTACCGGTTCACCGTTAGATTTATTGTAAACAAAACCTCTAATTGTTGCGTGCTGAGAATAAACAAACAAAGTGATAAATAGTAAACAAAAAGTGTAAAATGTACGAGTCATATGAAATATAATTGTATCTTAAAAATGGAAAGCAAATTTAACTATTTAAGTGGTTTAAAAAAGGTATTTTTTTTGGTAAAACA
Source organism: Bacteroidia bacterium (assembly GCA_031428235.1). Taxonomy (GTDB): domain Bacteria; phylum Bacteroidota; class Bacteroidia; order B-17B0; family Aurantibacillaceae; genus UBA4416. Next base: position 15,004 of record JANPOX010000220.1, read on the forward strand.
GGATTGGTAAAAAAACAAAGAACCGCCAGGTGTGGCAGTTCTTGTGTTAAAATAAGGAAGCAGTTTCTTTTTTATTTCAATGCTTTTATCTTTTCGTTCATTTCTTTCCCTTTTGCTTCATTACCGGTCTTGTAGTATAAGGTGCGCAAAGCAGACATGGTGGTACGATCATTTGGCTTAACATCAAGGGCTTGTTCAAGGTATGGTACTGCTTTCTTATAATATTCCATACTTTTTGCATCCATTTCTTTTTGCTTTTTAGCTAAATCAGTAATAGTAACTTTTTCCATGGACTTACTATAAATTGTGTTACCATAATTGTTATACAAGGCGCCTAAATTATATAAGGTATTAAAATAACTTTCCTGATTAGATGGTTTTAAATCTACTGCTTTTTGATAATGTTCGGCTGCTTTAAATACCAAGTCTTCATAATCGGCAGGCTTAGTGGTATCTTTTCCTGATTTTCCTTTTGGATTGGCTAAATTATCGTAAACATTTCCTATTACATATTGTAAAACGGCATTGTTGGGTTCTTTTGCAATGGCAGCTTTTAAATTTTCAAGCGCTTTTTGTTGTTGACCTTTTTGAAGGAAAATTTCTGTTTCTTTATTCATTAAAAACACATCACTTGGAAACTGGGCTCTTCCTAATTTTAAATATTCCATAGCAGCCGTTGTATCATTTTGTGACGACTTTAAATCATAAATAGTTTGATAATTATAGGGAGAAGCAATATTCAGATCAATCATCTTTTTATTGTACTCAAACATTTTGGCAGGATTTTTAGCCTTTTGAGCGCACACACTTGCGTTATAAAAATTAGAAGTGTCTTTTTTACCTGTCATCATGGTATTTGATAATGCCAGGGCCTCAAAAAAATCAGCGGCTTCATCATATTTTTTAAGCTTGTATTTTCCCGTTGCTAAATTTGCCTGGTAAACCTGTATTTGGCTGATAGACGTAAATAGTTTTCCATCTTCTTCAGAATCCGTTTCACCTTTTGATATCTTTTCAAATTTTTTAGGGTCAATTTCCCGAATCTTTGTAACACTCTTATTGGCTTCTTCTAATTCGGCAACAGCCACGTTACCATAAGCAGTTTGCATCCTTTCGTTTTTATCAGCAATTGTTGCCAGTAGTTTTTTTTCCTCCGCCTTTAAGCTTTCTGAAAATAAACTCACATATATTCTGGTTCTGTAGGCATGAGTTTTAACCTGATCTTTTGTCTCATCATTAGATGCAGCAAGATCAATGCTTTCCTTGGCTTTTTGTAAATAGGATACATCCGGATTATCAGCTAAGGTAGATTCATAATCACTTAAAGAACGCCAGGCGCCCTGCACTTTATTTTTTTGTGAAAAAACAATATAGGGTAAGGTGATAAAAACAATAATCTGTAAAAGTTTCATGGTAGCGTTATAAGTGACTAAGGTATTATTTATATTTATCTGCTTTTTCTGTTTCGCCTAATCTTAAAAACAATTTACGCAACTGCTGTTTAGTTGCTTTATCGGGGGAAACTTCGTAAGACTTTTCGAAATTAGCAACTGCTTTTCTGAAATATTCATTTGCCTTTGCTTCATATTCTTTGGCTTTTGCTGTTTCTTTAGGAGGAAGCGCGCCTAATTTATCATTCCACTCATTCCCTGAATTAAAATACATAACCCCTAAATTATAATTGGCAATCTCATAATCAGATTTAATTTCTAAGGCCTTTAAGTATTCTGCTTCAGCTTTATCATTCTCTTTAGTTTTTTGATAAAGGTTTGCTAAGATGGCATGTAAAACTTCATTATCCGGTGCAAGGTTAATCGCATCATTTAATTTTGCTTTCAATTCATCTGTTTTATTCCTCGCCAAATAAATATTGATTTCCTGGTTTACCAATTCCATATTATCTTCAAACATCAATTTTCCTTTTCCAATATATTCCAGGGCTTTTGTGGTATCTCTGTCGATTAAAGAAAGTTTCACCATATCCGTATAAATTTTTGGTTCCTTGTATTTGATATCAATCAACTTATCGGCATATTCTTTTGTTTTTTCTTTATTAGCAGCATATTTGTACATATCAAACTTGCTATACATTAGTTTTTCTTTAGTAATGTTGGCACGTTTCATTCCTTGGTCAAAATCATACGGCAACGCTTGTTCTAATAAATCGTAGCAATTCAAGGCCTTTTCAAACTCTTTAGTTATTTTATAAGCATTGGCTTTATTATTTACTGCTGCAGTAGCCTGAACCAGTGGACCTTTTACTTCATCTTTATACACCACATCTTTATCAAGCTTCAAACATTTAATATAACTCTCTAGTGATTTTTCGGCTGATTCTGAATCATAAGCCCGTACAACACGGGATGTATCAAAATAAATGGCTTGATAAACTCTACCTCTGTACATCCATGTTTTAGGATTATTCATGGTGCTTTCATGAACTGAGGCTGCATCGGCCGAAACTTTGGCTTTATCAAGTTCCTTGTTACGCAAATAATTAATGGCATTCTGAATTTGGTTACTCTGACTAAAAGATAAAGCCGAGCTTAATAATAAAATGGCAGAAACAAACTTTTTCATATTGGGAAATTTTTGATTAAGATAATAAAAAAAGCACCAGACAAAATTATCTGATGCTTTTATATGTGAGTTATTTATTCATGATTATTATACAGACGCAAATATTGTGCATTTGCATTAATTAATCAACTGATATCTTCTTTAATTTAACTTTATTTAATACATCTTTATTTTTCGCGTCTTTTGAAGCTTTATCCAAAGCAGCCTCAATGTAGGCTTTATCTCCTACTACTACGGTAGTTAATTTATTGATATCGAAGTATTTTTTAATCTGAGCATTTACATCATCTTTTGTCATATTTTTTAAGATCTTGTTTTGCTCAGCAGTAAATCCTTTATCCAAATTGTACCTTACAATATTTGATAAGAATGTCGCTTTCTGATAAGGAGCTTCATATTTTAATGCTTCCTCATTCAATAAAGAATTTTTCGTGAACTCTAACTCTTTATCAGTGATTCCGTTTGTTTGATAGTTAGTGAATTCTTTAATGATCTCTGCTAATGACAAAGCAGTAGCCGGACGCTTTACAGAAGAAGAAATTTCGAAGGTTCCTGAATGTTTTCCACCATAAAATCCTGAACGGATACCGTAAGTATATCCTTTATCCTCACGTAAATTCAGATTTAAACGGCTGTTGAAAGCACCTCCAAAAACATAATTTGCGATCCTGTTCTTGTAATAATCTCCGGTTGCATCAAATTTAAGAGATGGGTAACCCATCGTAATAACTGATGATGGTGCACCGAATTTATTATATATAAAGAACTGAGGTTCAGTTGAAGGTGTAGGCTCTGTAATTGGCTGCATCTTCACCTCTTTTGCCTGCCACTTATTTAAGAAAGCCAGTTTTGCTAAGATATCTTTTTCTTCCACGTCACCAACTATTACAGCACTTGTAACTGAGGGAGAATAATATTTAGTATAATAATCTTTTATATCAGCCAGCTCAACATTCTCTATTGTTTTTATTGATGGATCAAGGCCCATAACTGTGCTGCCATACAAAGCATAGTTAAATGCTCTATCTGCCATTGTATTAGCACTGGTTTCATCATTTTTAACACTCTCCTTGTATTGTTTTTTAGCCAGCTTAAAATCTTCGGAATTAAAACCCGGATTCAATAACTTTTCTTCAAATAATTTTAAAGTCGCATCCAGGTTCTTTTTCAAAGAACTAATCTGAATTGTTGTTGCAGATTTGTTGGCAGAAAAATTAATACTACTTCCTAATTTTTCAAGTTCCGCACTAATTTGTTCGGTGGTGTAATTTTTAGTTCCTTCGTTTAATAAACTCGCCGTTAATTCGGCTACACCCATCTTCTTAAGCTGATCTGCAGGTAAAACCAAACTTCCACCATCCATAGTTAATACAATGGTTACTTCAGGAGTTTCAGTGTTTTTTGTTCCAATAATAGAAATTCCATTTTGTAATTTAGAAGTAAAATAATCAGGGATCGTTACCGGTTTGGCTGCGCCCGCTTTAGGTCTTGCTGCTCTGTCAAATTTATCGGCAGCTGGAGTGTATGATAAACCATTGTATTCAGCAGGAGTTTCAAACTTCATACCTGCATAAGGATTAATACTTTTTACAGAATCTTTCTGATTCATGATTGGGTAAGTATTTAGTACAGCTGCACCAGCTCCTTTAATGTATTTATTAAATACACGGATAATATCATCTTTAGTTACTTTATTATAGCGATCAATTTCATCAGATAAAGTAAATGTTTTTCCCAGCACTCGCTCCCACTCTGAGATTGTTCCTGCTTTACTTGCAACCGTAGATAAACTTCCATACATGCTGGATTCAATTTCTGCTTTTGCTCTTAACATGGCTTCGTCTGTAATACCGGAAGTTCCAAACTCCTCAACCGTAGATTTTACTTTATTATCAATATCAGTAAATAACTTTTCAAGATTAAAATCCTCAGGGGGATAAGCGAAAATCTGAATTGAAAATTCTCCCCCCAATTCCATAGAACGGTGGCTCACATTTGCACCAGCAGCAATCTCCGGTTTCGTTTTTACGAAATTTTTATAAAATATGGAGTTATTTCCATTTCCCATCATCATTCCTAAAATATCCAAAGCTGGCTCATCTCTGTGGTATTGAGGAACAGTTGGGTAAACTCTTAAATTCAAAGGAAAATAAGTACGGTCTTTATAAGCAGTATATTTATCAGTAGCTAATGTTACAGGCGCAACACGCATTTTTTTAACTTCCGGACAAGGTTTAATACCTCCAAAATATTTATCAATCATTGCTAATGCTTCAGGAGAGCTAAAATCACCAGAGATAGTCAAAATTGCATTGTTTGGACCGTACCAACGTAAAAAGAAATTTTTCACGTCATCCAGGTTTGCTCTGTTCAAATCATCCACATAACCAATTACCGGCCAGCTATATGGATGTCCTTCCGGATAAAGAGCTTTATTGATCTCTTCTACAAACGCCATTGCATAAGGTTGATTTTCAACATTCTGAGACTTTTCGTTTTTTACAGCATCTCGTTGGTTTTCAAACTTTTTAGTTGTTAATGAATCTAATAAAAAACCCATACGGTCAGCCTCTAACCATAAAGCCATTTCAATGTTGTTTGATGGAACTGTTTCAAAATAAACCGTTCTATCCTGAGTGGTATTTCCATTCATATTTCCACCTGCTGTCGACACCATTTTGAAATGTTCCTCATCGGCCACATGTTTGGATCCCTGAAACATCATGTGTTCGAAAAAATGCGCAAATCCTGATTTACCTAAACTTTCACGATTTGAACCCACTTTGTAAGTTACTAAAACATGCACAACGGGATCAGAATGATCTTCATTTAATAAAATGGTTAAACCATTTGGTAATTTCCATTTTTCATAAGGAATAACTACTTTATCTGCTTTCTGCTCTACTTTTTCAACTAAAGTTGGTTGAGCAATGATTGATGTTAAGCTAATTAAACTTAATGCACCTGTGATGATTGTTTTTTTGTTCATACTTTATTATTTGTTCAAATATAAATTTTAAGTGTTAGATATTTAATCCGTAATTAATTGATATCGTCCGTTGGTGTAGTATTTTCATCCTTCGGATTTTCCTCTGGTGCAACATCACCAGTTGGTGTTTCTGTAATTTCAGTTTCTGCAACAACATCAACTTCATCTTCATGATCCACTTTAGTTACAGCAGCAATACTATCGCTATCCTGAATATTAATTAATTTAACACCTTGAGTAGCACGGCCCATTACACGAAGATCTGACACATTCATACGAATAGCAATTCCATTCTTAGTAATAATCATTAAATCATTGGCATCGGTCACAGATTTAATTCCAACTAAATTTCCTGTTTTTTCAGTGATATTAATTGTTTTAACTCCTTTACCACCACGATTAGTTATTCTGTATTCTTCAATATCAGATCGTTTTCCGTAACCTTTTTCAGATACTACCAAAACGTTAGCCTGCATATCATTGATACAAATCATACCAACAACTTCATTATTTCCACCTTCTTCATCATTTAAATCAATACCAATTACACCGGATGCATTACGGCCCATCGGACGAACTTTCGCTTCAGGGAAACGACATACCTTACCCAATTTGGTAGCGATCATGATTTCATTGCTGCCATTAGTTAAAGCTGCCTCTAATAAAACATCTCCTTCACGAATGGTAATAGCATTAATACCATTTGAACGTGGACGAGAATATGCTTCTACAGAAGTTTTTTTGATGATACCATCTTTTGTGCATAATATAATGAAGTTGTTTTGAATATATTCTTCATCATTTAAGTTTTTAATATTGATGTAAGCTTTTACTTTATCATCAGGCGCAATGCTGATCAGGTTTTGAATTGCCCGTCCTTTACTATTTTTTGCTCCTTCCGGAACTTCATATGCACGAATCCAGTAACACTGTCCTTTTTCACTAAACAATAAAATATAATTATGTGTTGAAGCAATAAACATGTGCTCTACAAAATCCTCATCACGGGTTGCAGTTCCTTTGCTTCCTCTTCCACCTCTGTTTTGAGAACGGTATTCTGCAAGGTTAGTACGCTTCATGTATCCTAAATGAGAAATAGTAATTACTACGTCCTCATCAGCAATCATGTCTTCAATTTTTAAATCATCACCGGCATAAACGATATCTGTACGGCGTTCATCACCATACTTTTCGCCTATCTCTACTAACTCTTCGCGGATGATTTTATAACGTAATGTTTCGTCACCTAAAATTTCTTTGAAATAAGCAATGCTCTTCATCAACTCATCGTATTCTGCATTTAATTTATCAACCTCTAGTCCGGTTAATGTTCTTAAACGCATATCTAAAATAGCACGTGCTTGAATATCTGATAAACTAAAACGCGTAATTAATTCGTCTTTGGCTGCATCCGGACTAGCACTCTCACGAATGATTTTAATAACTTCTTCAATATTTTTTTGAGCAATTAATAAACCCTCTAAAATATGAGCTCGTTTTTCGGCTTGCATTAAATCAAACTTTGTACGGCGAACAACTACATCATGTCTGTGTTCCACAAAATAATGAATCATATCTTTTAGATTCAACATCTCCGGACGACCTTTTACTAAAACCACATTATTAATTGAGAATGAGGTTTGTAACGCAGAGTATTTATATAGATTATTTAATACAACATTTGAAATAGCATCCGTTCTTAATTCATAAACAATACGCATTCCTTCACGGTTACTCTCATCGCGAATTTCGGTAATACCTTCAATTTTCTTTTCGTTACATAATTCCCATTGGCGCTTGATCATTTCCGCCTTATTAATCTGATAAGGGATTTCGGTAACAATAATACGCTCACGATTATTTACCGGTTCAATGCTTGCTTTGGCACGCATCATCACACGACCACGACCAGTGCGGAAAGCATCTTTTACACCTTCGTAACCATAAATTGTACCACCCGTAGGGAAATCAGGCGCCTTAATATATTTCATCAAGCCATCAATGTCAATTTCCTTATCATCTATATAGGCTAATATACCATTAATAACTTCCGTTAAATTGTGTGGCGCCATGTTTGTAGCCATACCAACTGCAATACCCGAAGCACCATTCATTAATAATGTTGGTATACGTGTAGGCATTACTGTAGGCTCTGTCAAAGAGTCATCAAAATTTGGACGAAAATCAACCGTATCTTTTTCAATATCAGCAATTATTTCTTCGGTAATTTTACGAAAACGAGCTTCTGTATAACGCATCGCTGCTGGTGGATCACCATCTACTGAACCATAATTTCCTTGCCCATCAACTAACATATAACGTAAGCTCCATTCCTGGGCCATACGCACCATCGTATCATAAACCGAAGTATCACCATGCGGATGGTATTTTCCTAAAACCTCTCCAACAATACGGGCAGATTTTTTATAAGGACGATTGTGCATTACGCCTAAATCCAACATACCGTATAATACACGACGATGTACAGGCTTTAAACCATCTCTTACATCAGGTAACGCACGTGATACAATAACCGACATCGAATAATCGATATAGGCTGTTTTCATTTCCTCTTCAATGTTAATTGGGATAATTTTCTCTCCGCTCATATTCTTTTTTGTTTTTTAATACTTACACAATTGTTTATTTTTTTCAGAAATTCTGTCAGTTAATTTTTGTTATATTCAATGAAATATATAATTAAAAAATAAGCTAATAGGCTTTGAAAATACCTATTTTCTTAGTAATTTAGATGTATAGTTATTAACACCTTTAATGTTAAAAAAAAGGCGCCTAAAAAGTACTAAAACTGCCATTAACGGTTACTTTTGATTATGGCACTAATTGTGTTTAGAACCTAAAAAAGAACTATAAAAATATTATGGAAGCAAAATTTTCACAGCGCGTAAAGGACGTGATAACGTTTAGCCGAGAAGAAGCATTAAGATTAGGACACGATTATATAGGAATAGAACATTTAATGCTGGGAATGATTCGTGATGGAGAAGGTGTTGGCATCAAATTATTAAAAAATTTGGCTATTAATATTCAGGACCTAAGAAAACAAATTGAACAAAGTTTACCGGTATCCATGAAAAAGGTTAATAACCTGGCAAATATTCCTTTAGTTAAACAAGCAGAAAAAACTTTAAAATTAACTTATTTAGAAGCTAAAGTTTTTAAAGCTCCGCAGATTGGAACAGAACATTTATTGATGTGTATTTTAAAAGACAACGATAATGTAGTATCCAAAACTTTAGGAAAATTTGGAGTGGACTATAACGCTGTAAAATTAGAATTAGAAGGATATATGGAAAACCCGCATAAAATTGAAAATGCTGCAACCGGAGATGATGATGAAAATGAAGAATCTTTTGGAAGTACAGGAACCGGCGCTGCTAAAAAACCAGGCGAATCAAAATCCAAAACTCCTGTTTTAGATAATTTCGGAAGAGATTTAACTAAAATGGCAGAAGATGGAAAATTGGATCCTGTGGTTGGGCGTGAAAAAGAAATTGAGCGAGTATCACAAATTTTATCCCGTCGTAAAAAGAATAATCCAATTTTAATTGGTGAACCGGGTGTGGGTAAATCAGCCATAGCAGAAGGTTTAGCTTTAAGAATTATTCAACGTAAAGTTTCCCGTGTATTATTTGGAAAACGTGTTGTGACTTTAGATCTTGCTTCTTTAGTGGCTGGTACAAAATACCGTGGTCAGTTTGAAGAAAGAATGAAAGCAGTTATGAATGAGTTGGAAAAAAATCCGGATGTGATTTTATTCATTGATGAAATTCATACTATTATTGGTGCTGGTGGTGCTAGCGGAAGTATGGATGCCAGCAACATGTTTAAGCCTGCTTTAGCGCGTGGCGAAATACAATGTATTGGTGCTACAACGTTAGATGAATTCCGTCAGCATATTGAAAAAGACGGTGCATTAGAGCGTCGTTTCCAAAAAGTAATTATAGAGCCGGCTACACAGGATGAATCTTTACAGATTTTAAATAATATTAAATCAAAGTATGAAGATCATCATAATGTAGTTTATACACCTGAAGCAATTAAAGCTTGTGTAACATTAACAGCTCGTTATTTAACCGACAGACATTTACCGGATAAAGCGATTGATGCGTTAGATGAAGCTGGTTCCCGTGTTCACATTACCAATATCAATGTTCCTGAAAATGTTTTAGAGCTTGAGAAAAAAATGGAAGACATCAAGGAATTAAAAAACCAGGTTGTTCGTTCTCAAAAATATGAAGAGGCTGCTAAATTGCGTGATACTGAAAAACAGTTACAGGCACAATTAGATACGGCTAAAAAAGCATGGGAAGAAGAAACAAAAATGAACCGCGTTACAGTTACCGAAGATAACGTTGCTGAAGTTGTTTCAATGATGAGTGGTGTACCGGTTCAGCGTATTTCTCAAAATGAAGGTGAGAAATTAGTGAAAATGGTAGAGATGTTACAAGGCAAAGTAATTGGCCAGGATGAAGCTTTAAAGAAAGTTGTGAAAGCTATTCAACGTAACCGTGCCGGATTAAAAGATCCTAATAAACCAATTGGTTCATTTATTTTCTTAGGTCCAACCGGTGTTGGTAAAACTCAATTAGCAAAAATATTAGCAAAACATTTATTCGATAATGACGAAGCATTAATTCGTATTGACATGAGTGAGTACATGGAAAAATTTGCAGTGACCCGTTTAATTGGTGCTCCTCCGGGATATGTTGGTTATGAAGAAGGTGGTCAATTAACAGAAAAAGTTCGTCGTCGTCCATACGCTGTTGTTTTACTGGATGAGATCGAAAAAGCGCATCCGGATGTATTTAACATGTTATTGCAGGTGTTAGATGACGGACAATTAACGGATAGTTTGGGTCGTAAAATTGATTTCAAAAATACGATTATCATTATGACCTCTAATATTGGGGCCCGTCAGTTGAAAGATTTCGGACAAGGTGTAGGTTTTGGAACTCAAACCAGACAAGAGCATGCAGAAGAAGCTAATAAAGGCGTTGTAGAAAATGCATTGAAAAAAGCTTTTGCTCCTGAATTCTTAAATCGTATAGACGATGTGATCATGTTTAACTCTTTAGATAAAAAAGATATTCATAAAATCATTGACATCGAATTAAACAGTTTGTTTGGTCGTGTAAATAATTTAGGATACTCTATTAAAATTACTGATAGCGCTAAAGATTTTATTGTTGAAAAAGGATATGACATCCAATATGGTGCTCGTCCTTTAAAACGGGCTATTCAAAAGTATTTGGAGGATCCAATGGCAGAGGAAATCATACAAAGTAATTTAGCAGAAGGAGATTCAATTGAAATTGATTTTGATTCAGAAAAAAGTGAAATTGTAGTGAGAACTATTAAGCCAAAAACAAAAAAGAAAAAAGAAGATAACTAATAACCAATCAAAAAACCCTCATCCACTAGCTAGCGGATGAGGGTTTTTTGATGCTTTTTATTCTATATGACACTCCTTTAGCATTTTGATAGAATCATTTTTTGA
>JANPOX010000221.1:0-2005 GCA_031428235.1 Bacteroidia bacterium
AAATGGGTAAAATATCTGTTACCAGTTTTGCTGGGAATGCTGGTTTCGGTGCGGTTTGTAGGCCTTTCGTTAGTGATAAGTTATATTGTTTTTATTTTTATACAAAATGACAAAACTCTAAAACAAAATCTTAAGGATGCAGCTATTTCTTTGCTTATTTTTCTTTTAATAATTGCAGGTATCAATTATTTTTTTCTTGATCAGATCAATAATCAGGAGTTGAAATTATATGGCAACCTCGTTTTTAAAAATTATGGTTTTAATACATTCTTTGAAAACATCAGTCTTTATTCACGGTATCTTCTTTTATTCTTTGAACAGGAAATTCCATTTTGGATGAACTCTATTTTTAAATTTTCTGCGATTATATTTTTATCAATTGGTTTTATTGTTTCAATCAAAAATAGAGTAACAATATTTCATGTTTCACTGGTTGTTTATTTTCTTTTCCTGTTCATTTATCCCTATAATGGAGATACCATTAAATACCTGATTCCAATATTTCCTTTGGTATTTTATTTTTTAATTCAGGGTGTTTCTTATTCATTAAGCAGGTTCTATTTTAAGAGAAAAAATTTGCTGATTAGTTTTTGTTTAAGTATCGTTTTATTTAGTAATTCTAAAACAATTTCGCTGGCGATGAAGCACAAGGATTTAAATATTGGTCCTTATGATCTATCAGTAGTGCAGGATTTTGAAGAAGTGAAAAAAAGGGTAGGGCAGGCGAAAAACATTGCTTTTGGAAAGCCTTTTATTATTAATTTGTTAGCAGACAGACATAGTTATTTTTTAAGTAAAGAAAACTATAGCACGGTTCTGTCAAAGGCTGATTATTTTTTATCTCCAAAAGAAAAGATTAACGAATTGTATCCTAAAATAAAAGGAATTAAAATAATTAGAGGTGATACAACAGAACTAAACAATTTCTATCTGATCTCTTTAAATAAATAATTTAAAAATAATTGGATTCCATTTCTTTTATTGTGGAATTATATTCCATGATCAATTCATTCATCACTTCCTGAACAGTTTGAATTTTATCAAAGCTTCCTGAAACCTGACCAATTTCAAGTTCACCTTCATTAAGATCACCCTCAAACATCCCTTTTTTTGCCCTCCCTCTTCCTAATAATTTAGTTAAATCTTCTTTAGAAGCTCCCTTTTTTTCAAGTTCACAAACTTTTTCATAAAATTGATTTTTCAACAAACGAACCGGTGTTAATTGTTTTAAAGATAACTGGGTGTCGCCTTCGTTTGAGTTTAGTATAGCGTTTTTGAAATTAAGGTGAGCAGATGATTCATTGGTTGTTACAAAACGACTACCAATTTGTACACCCTGCGCCCCTAAAGCGAAAGCGGCAGCAATTGCTTTGCCGGAACCAATTCCTCCTGCAGCTATTAAAGGCAAAGTGATTGCTTTTTTAACTTGTGGAATCAATACCAGAGTGGTTGTTTCTTCTCTCCCATTGTGTCCTCCAGCCTCAAAACCTTCGGCTACGATAGCATCAACGCCCGCTTCCTGGCATTTGATAGCGAATTTAACATTTGATACCACATGAACCACTGTTATTCCATGCTGTTTAAGATGGTTGGTCCAGGTTTTTGGGTTTCCGGCTGATGTAAAAACTATTTTAACATTTTCTTTAATAATAATTTTAATGTGTTCCTCAATATTTGGATATAATAATGGCACATTTACCCCGAAAGGCTTATCAGTAGCTTTTTTACATTTTTGGATATGTTCTCTCAGAATTTCCGGATACATGGATCCTGAGCCGATAAGCCCCAATCCACCTGCATTGGATACGGCTGAAGCAAGCTCCCATCCGCTGCACCAAATCATGCCGGCTTGTATAATTGGGTACTTAATGTTAAATAGTTGCGTAATTGTATCCATTATGGTATTATTTTTGGTGTAAAGTTAAAGATTTTATTATTTTTGTATACTTTAAATCTGACTGAGCTCAATGAAAAATATTTTTATTATTATTTTTATTTTATTTAC
>JANPOX010000222.1:0-2043 GCA_031428235.1 Bacteroidia bacterium
TTTTGCAATTTCTGCGACCCGTTCATCAGGTGTCAATGATTTGATGCTTGATATAGTTTTGTCTTTTGTATCCGATTTGTAAACGAATAAATGATTACTTCCTTTGCTTGCCATTTGCGGTAAATGAGTGATGGTAATTACTTGCATTGTATTTCCCATGGATAATAAAATGTTCCCGATTTTATCAGCCACATCACCGCTCACTCCGGAATCTATTTCATCAAAAATAATGGTTGGTAACGATGTACGTTCTGCCAGCAAAGCTTTTAAACATAACATAAGTCGCGATAACTCGCCGCCTGAAGCAGTTTTGTGAAGCTCTTTAAATTCAGCGCCCTTGTTTGCCGTAAATAAAAAGGAGATCGCATCCAGTCCGTTTGTGGTTAAAATCTCTAAAGGTTTTAATTCAATTTTAAATTGGGCGTTGGCCATTGATAAACCGGTGAGCATTGTTTTAATATTTTGCTCAATACCCGCAGTTGCTTTTTGTCTTTTATCAGATAATTCTTTTGCTGAAGCCTTACATTGTTTTTCAAGTGTAACAATTTCTTTTTGTGTTTTTTCAATAGTTAATTCTAATGAAGAAAATTGCTGCAGCTTGGTTTCAATATCGTTTTTAATGCATAATAATTCTTCTTCAGAATTTACCCCATGTTTTTTCAGTAATCGGTTTAATTTGTCTAACCGTGCATTTACTTCTTCCAGGCGTACATTATCATAAACCACTTCTTCTTCGCAGTTGTCAATATCATTGGCCAGCTCTTTCAATTCGATGGTTACTGAATTGATGCGTTCAAACAATTCATTGAATTGTTTCCCGAATTTGGACACACTTTGTAATTGTTGTTTTGCAATAGCTAAGGCTGAAACAATATTTTCCTCACCACCAGAAATGGCTAAAGAAGTTTTAACAAGATTCCCTTTAATGAACTCGGCATTCTCTAAGGTTTCACTTTCTTCTTCCAGTAATTTTTGTTCGCCTGTTTTAAAAGAAGCTTCTTCCAATTCATTAAACTGAAACTGAAAATAATCCAGTTCTTTTTTAGCTTGTATTTCCTGAGCAGTTAATTCTTCTAATTGCTTTTTGAGTTTAGTTAATTGTGAAAATTGTCTTTTATAATCAGTAAACAAAGAAGTGGTTTTTGCAAAAGCATCTACTAACTCAAACTGAAAATTAGTTTCTTTCAATAATAACGTTTCGTGCTGCGAATGAATATCTATTAACCGTTCACCCAATTCTTTTAATACATTGAGTGTAGTGGGCGTATCATTAATAAAGGCTCTTGATTTTCCTTCTGGTGTTATCTCTCTTCTGATGGTGGTGTTTTCTTCAAAGTCCAACTCATGCGTTTCAAAAAAAGAGTTTAACCCATACGCTTTAATATTGAATTGGGCTTCAATGATGCATTTTTTTGTTTTATTATGTAAGGAGCTAATATCGGCCCTGTTTCCCAACGTTAATCCGAGTGCACCCAATAAAATGGATTTTCCTGCGCCTGTTTCACCAGTTATCACTGTTAAACCTTGATTCAAACGAACTTCCGTTTCTTCAATAAGGGCAAAATTCTGTATCCGTAAATTATGTAACATAGCTTGGTTAAATATCGGAAATTAAAACTTTGAGATTTGCATATTTTACACATAAACAGGTGTCTTTTTTCAACAATCAGGGAATGTTAAATCACACCCCTAAATCAAATTTAACTTTCAATCATTTAAACTATAGCTTCACTCAAAAGCACGTAACGATTCTGTTTTTTTAACGTATTACAATATAGGAACACCAAAACGGCCTATTTTCGGGTGTTTCAGTTCGTTTTAAGTATAATAAAAAATTTTTAAGATATGAGACAGCTAAAAATTACCAAACAGATAACAAACCGCGAAACCGCTTCCCTGGATATGTATTTACAAGACATTGGTCGTGTGGAATTAATAACTGCAGACGAAGAAGTGCGGTTAGCTCAAAAAATAAAACAAGGAGATCAACAGTCACTTGATAAGCTGGTGAAAGCCAATTTAAGATTTGTAGTATCTGTTTCC
>JANPOX010000223.1:0-5976 GCA_031428235.1 Bacteroidia bacterium
ACCTTCAGAAACAAATGGGATTATCTGGTTTTCAAAAACAAAATGCCAATAAAGTAAATCCATTATTAGCGCAATTTGATATTACCAATTTGTCATCAGGAAATTATAATCTGGTAATTGAAGTAAAAGATTCTCTAAATAAAATTCAATCCCAAAAGAAATGGTTTTTCCAAAGACAAAGTGATGCTCGATCATTGGCCATAAATGAAAATTCAAATTTTAAAACCCTTGAAGAATTTTTTAATTCGATACAAAGTACAGATTCGCTGAAGCAGTTTGTAGAATGTTTGTGGCCCATTTCAGGTTTTAAAGAAAGAGATTGGCAACAAACACAGTTACAACGTAAAGAACCAAATTTAATGAGAAGCTATTTGGTTGGTTATTGGAAAGAACAGGCTGCTGATACAACTGATCCTCTTCAACTATGGTATACCTACTACAAGCAAGTGTCAGAAACTAATGCGCTTTTAAAATGTGGAAAGCAAAAGGGTTATTATACCGACAGAGGCCGTGTGTACCTCCAATATGGTAAACCGGATCAACGTAACCAGGTAAATAATGATGCAGATACTTATCCATATGAGATCTGGCTATATTATAGAATTTATGACAGAGCAACGAAACGTTTTTTTAGTAATAAGAAATTTGTGTTTGCAAATTTTGAAATTTCGGATGATTGTTATAAACTCATACATAGCGAAGTGAGAGGAGAATTGTATGATGAGCGTTGGAAATTACGATTAGTAAAACGAACTGAGCAACAATCCAATCTTGATAAAACAGAGCATAAGGAAAATTTCGGAAACAGTATTAATGAGAATTTTAACACACCTCGTTAATTTATGCAACCTGGTAAAGTAGCCGTTGTTATATTAAATTGGAATGGAAAACTTTTTTTAGAGAAATTTTTACCGGTAGTTTTAAAATTTTCGGAAGGCGCTCAAATAATAGTTGCCGATAATCAATCATCTGACGACAGTGTTGTTTTTTTAAAAGAATTTTTTCCTCAGGTTTCAATTATCATTAATCCTTCTAATGATGGTTTTTCAAAAGGATACAATCTGGCATTAGATCAAATTAAAAGCGAATACTATGTGTTGCTTAATTCTGATGTAGAAGTAACGGAACATTGGTTGGAGCCTATCCTTCAATTAATGGATGCGGATAAAGAAATTGCAGCTTGTCAACCAAAAATACTGGACTATAACAATCGGTCAAAATTTGAATATGCCGGTGCTGCCGGTGGTTTTATTGATAAGAACGGATATCCATTTTGTAGGGGAAGAATCTTTAATGCATTGGAAGACGATAAAGGACAATATGATTCGGTAACAGAAGTGTTTTGGGCAACCGGTGCCTGTATGTTTGTGAGAGCTGAACCCTTTTGGAAAGTAGGTGGTTTCGATAATGACTATTTTGCCCATATGGAAGAAATCGATGTTTGCTGGAGGATGAAAAATATGGGTTATAAGATTTTTGTCAATCCGAGTTCTGTGGTTTATCACGTGGGTGGAGGTACATTAAATAAATTGAGTCCAAAGAAAACTTTTTTAAATTTCCGGAATAATATAATTACGCTCACAAAAAATGCAGCGCCCCGGTTTTTGTTTTTTAAAATCATTTACCGGATGATTCTTGATGGCGTAGCGGCTTTTAAATTTTTATTTGAGGGACACGGCTCGCATTTTTCAGCTGTGCTTAAAGCACATTTTTCTTTTTATTGTCATTTAGGTTCTACCCTAAAAAAAAGGAAAGCATTAAGAAGCTTTCCCGGATTTAAAGATGCAACAATAGGTGTTTATAAAAAAAATATTGTCTATCAACATTTCATTAAATCGGTTGTGAACTATAGTGATTTAAAATAAACTTCCTTTTACGCCTTTTTATTCCAATAAGATTTCATGCCTTTCTGTGGGTCAAATTCTTTTTTATTTTTCTTGCAAATTAAATTTGCTACATCCCTTGCCTGAATTAATGAGATTGGAATTCCACCTCCGGCTCTTCCCCAATGGCTCGCATAATAAAAGTTCTTCAAATTTGGTAAGGTAAATTTTACAGGAGATGATGCTGTCATGTCTTTTCCCGGCAGCCAACCTTGTGCACTTCCCTGCCAGTTATTTGTGTAACGTAAAACAGTTGCAGGCGTCGCAAAATCAACTACTTCAATATCATCTTTAATGCCCGGAAATTTAATATTTAGTAATTCTATGAGTGCATCTGTAAATTTCTTTTTTTCCTGACGGTATTTCACACGATCATTTTTTCGAAGGTCAATCCAATACTTTCCATTGGTTGTATAAAAACTACAGGCCATCACTGTTTTTCCTTCAGGGGCAAGAGTAGGGTCGTAGTTGTAAAAGTGTGCTTCCAATCGATCCCAGGATTTACCACAAGGAGATTCTAATTTTATATCTGTTGGGAAACGCGAAAAATGCGGATACTCTTTATAAGATCTTTTTAATCCAAATGAAACCAGTAGAATAGAGTAGTAGAGGTCCAGAATTTTTCCATCTCTTAATTTTAAAATACTTTCATTCACAAATTTTCCGTCAAGGTATTCAAACACCGATTTGTACCAATCGGCTGTAGATAATACGATATCACTTTTATGAATAACATCGTTTCTAACAAGTAACCCTTTCGCTTCATTATTTTCCACCAGTATTTTTTTTACCGGCGTATTGTAATGAATCTTTCCTCCCATAGCAATGTAATTGTCAGCAATGCGTTGAGCCCAGCTTAAAGAGCCTCCAATTGGATAGCCGGCACATTGTTTATCAAAAAAAGACATAGGGAAATTTAGAACCATCATTTTAATTTCTTCTCCGTCAAATAATAACTCGAAGCTTTCTTTTAAAAAAGGACTTTTAAATTTTTTTGCAATATCAAAATTGGTAATTTTTTTTTGTTTGGTTAAGTAAATTAAAAACTTCAGGTACCTCGCCATTTTTATACTCCTGATAATAGAAGGAATTAATGGTAGCTTATACATCACAGGAGGTAATTCAAACTGTTGTAAGTTTCGGATGTCTTGTATTACTTCGTGAATTACCTTTGAATCTTCCGGAGAAAGATCCAACATATAATCACGCAACTTATCTAAATTGGTATAAAGCTTAAATGTTTTACTGCCATATTTATCGCTTGCATTTTTCAAATCAACGTGCAAGCGGATGTCGTGATTATGAAAAGGAACTTTTTTCATGTCAATCAGTTCTGACCACATTTTGTAAAAACCACTTCCTTTATTAGAGCCTAAAATCCAATGGATAGAACCATCAATGGTGTACTCGCCATTTTGCCAGCTTGTACAAAGTCCTCCTGGGATAGAGTGCTTCTCAAAAATCTGGGTCTCAAAACCATTCATTTGCAAATAACTGCCGGCTGATAATCCCGAAATACCCGCACCTATGATATTGATTTTGATTTTTTGTTGCACTCTCAAATTTAAAAAAAAGAATGAGTTATGTAAGATTTTGCCCAATAAAAAAAGGAGCCATAAAAATGGCTCCTTCTCAGTTTCACTTTTAAAATATTATAAATCATCAATAGCAACGTTTGCACCTGCTAATTTATCTTTATGTTTTTTAATTTGTGTTTTGATGGCTTCACATGCCAAATCAATTGATTCTTCAAATGATGCTGATTGTTTTTTTGAAAATAATTCCTGCCCTTTTGCTAAAATTTTAATTTCTGCTACTTTATTTTCGCTATTAGCTGATTTGTCTAAACGCATAATTACTTCACCATTAATTAAACCATCATGATAGGTTTTAAGCTTATTCATTTTGTCGTTTGCAAAATCAATTAATTTTTTGTCTGCATCAAAGTGTAATGATTGAATGTTCGTTGTCATAATTAATCCTCCTTGTTTTTGTGTTTTAGTTTATACTATGTGAATTATATGTTTTAATCTCCTCTGGGGTGTGCCTGTTTATAGGACTTTTTTAATTTATCTATTGTATTATGTGTATAGATCTGGGTAGCACTTAAATTGGCATGACCTAACAGTTCTTTTACAGCATTAATATCTGCACCGTTATTTAAAAGATGAGTTGCAAAGGTGTGACGTAAAATGTGAGGACTTTTCTTGCTGATGGTGGTAACCTGTGCAAGGTATTTTTTTACAGATGTGTAAACTGCTTGTTCTGTTAATGTATTTCCTTTCTCGCTAACCAACAACATAAGATTTGATAAATTTAGTTCTTGTTTTACTCTTAAGTACTCTTCAAGGTTACGTTTAAGAGATATAGATATTGGAAGGATTCTTTCTTTATTCCTCTTTCCCAATACTTTTATGGTTAAATTAAATAAATCAACGTCAAGTTCCTTTAAATGAGTCAGTTCAGATCGTCGGATGCCGGTTTGATATAATATATCAAGAATCAACCTGTCTCTTTGCCCGTTAAATCCTTCTTCGAATTTTGCTTCTGAGAACAAATCATTCATTTGATGCTCATCCACAAACACTGGCAGACGCTTAGGCGTTTTAGGCCCCGTAATTTTAGATAATGGATTTACAGAAATAATCTGTTGCCTTTGTAGGTATTTAAAAAATGATTTTAAGGAGGAAAGTTTGCGGTTAACAGATCTAGCTACTATCTTATGTTTAATAAGCTCAGAAACCCAGGAACGGATATGCTGGTAATTAATCTCTGTAATATCATTGGACAGTTTATCTATACAGATAAACTTAAAGAATTGATCAAGATCGTTTTTATAGGAAGTAATGGTATGCGCAGAATATCTTTTTTCATACGTTAAGTAGTCGATAAAAGAATATAGTTGGGTATCAAACATAAAAAACCTAAGAGTAATACGAATTTAAATTAAAAAATCCGGAATACTCTTAGGTTAAGTATAAATTTTGTGAAATAGAACTATTCAGCAGCTAAACCCAATTGCATTTTTTGCTTGTAAACAGCTTTAATGCGGGTTTGTCTGTTTGTGATAGATGGTTTTTCGAAATTTTTGCGGCTACGTAATTGCTTAACAACACCTGTTTTTTCAAATTTCTTTTTAAACTTTTTTAAAGCTTTTTCGATGCTTTCACCTTCTTTTACTGCTACTATTAACATTATATGATATTATTTAAATTTTAAATTGGGCTGCAAATATATAGGCTAAATGGGTAAAAACCAAATTTTATTAGCATTTAATTGTTTATTTTAGCCTCACAAAACCTTTGAAAATGAAAATTACCTGTATTTGCTCCTTTTTACTTCTATTATGTCTGTTTTCCTGTAAGAAAGAGAGAACCTGTCAGTGCACCAATTCAAATGGGACCTATGATTCGGGAACACTGGAATCTTCCAAAAGTTATGCTAAAAAATATTGTAAAAGCCTTTCGGCAGGTGAAACTACCTGTGAATTAAAACAGTAATTATTTGGGTTCGCAATAAAATCACGTCAAGTGCGGATGATTTATAAATAGTTAGAATAGTCATGTAGATAAACGAGCACATACGTTAGTAATGTTGCGGCCGGTGTGAACGAACGGTGCGAACTACTCAATTTATTGCAAATAGAGCGCAGGCTTTTCAGGCTCATAAATTGAGGCGTTGGTGTTCGTTCTTTACTTTTTTGGTTCTTTTTTCGTCAAAAAAAAAGAACGTGAAAAAAATACTTTTTGAGTGAACCCTATTTAAACCAGGAACTGTACATCAGGTAATTATTAGCGATTCGGTTTATTTCTCCGTTAATTAATTCTTCAGATATATCTTTAACTTTTTTGGCGGGAACCCCTGCATAAATGCAGCCGCTTGGCACTTTGGTGCCTTCTGTTAATACCGCTCCTGCTGCTATAATAGAATTGGAGCCAATTTCACAGTTATCCATAATAATGGCACCCATACCAATCAATACATTATCGTGCACTGTACTGCCGTGAACAATAGCGTTATGGCCAACAGATACATTATTTCCAAGTATTGTTTTTGTTTTTTGATAAGTACAATGAATGACGGCCCCATCCTG
>JANPOX010000224.1:0-4286 GCA_031428235.1 Bacteroidia bacterium
GGCATTTTTTTTACTGTTTGTTTATTGTCCATAAACTTATTTTTTAGTGCAAACCACTTGGTTCTTATATTTAATATTGATAGTGGAATATTTGTTCCATCCATCGGTTTTATTTAATCCTTCGGTGTAAAATAATTTTAGTTTATCAAACTTCTCCTGAAAATCTTTCGCTTCTCCAAAAATTATTTTATGATTTCCGATTGAAGGATATAACTCCAACTCTTTATCATTTGTTACATTTATTTGATGTATCAGGCTTGCTAAAACAGAATCTTTCACAATAAATTCCGAAATAACGTAAATGTCATCCAGCACACTTACTTTACTAAACAAATCATTTTTTGCAATCATAGTTACAGGAAACTGATAACGGGTTGCAAATGATTCGTTGATATTTCCAGTAGCAATTAATACTCTTGCTGTATACTTGTCACTCAATGGCATCAATTTTGACTGGTTATCGATGTAATAACTTTCGCCATCCAAATTCATCACACGAACCAATGGGGTGCGTTGCTTTACATCGATTGTTACATCACCGTTAACATCCACTGCAATATCTGCGTTTTCAACTGCCGGGTGAGAGTTCAGTGCTTTTTCCAAACTGTTCACGTCAATGTTTTTTATTGAAGTATGTAAAATTGAATCGTTTCTTTCTTTAAAAAATTCTTTTACATCCTCTTCATCAATAAATGTATTGACTTCTGTATTGTTTACAGTAACCAATAGGTTTTCAGCAGTGACGTTATTTTCTTTACCACTAGCAAATGCTAATGAAGCAAACAGGCCTGATAATCCAATAATCCAAAGAACGATGATAAATATTTTTCTAAAATTAATTGTTTTCATTTTTTGTTTTCTTTCAACACGGAGATACAAAGTTTTTTGAGTTCACTGATAGAGTTTTAAATCATTTTTGTTTTTTCTCAATTCTTTCTGTCTATACTTCGACTCCGCTCAGTATGACATTTTTCTCTTTCTCTCTTTTCGGCCAACTTCTGCTGCATTCTTTTTTTATTTTCCCTTCTGTCTTTCTGATCTCTTAAATCCCTTCCTTCAATAAATCTTCAATCGGATTAATCAATGTGTCAATATCTCCTGCTCCTAATGTCATTAGCACTTGTGGTTGATGTGTTTTTAAAAATTCAATCACATCTTCTTTCTTCACCAAAAATTTTTCCCCGCATTTCATTTTATCCAACAGCATTTGTGAATTGATTCCTTCGATTGGTTTTTCACGAGCCGGATATATTTCCAACAACACACATACATCTAAAAGATCAAGACTTTCTGCAAAACCATCTGCGAAATCACGTGTGCGTGAAAACAGATGTGGTTGAAAAATGCCTGTCACTTTTTTATCCGGATATAATTGTTTTGCTGCAGTAATGGCAGCTCTCAATTCTTCAGGATGATGAGCATAATCATCGATGTAAACATGTGATTTCGATTTCACATGATAATCAAACCTTCGTTTAACTCCTTTAAAAGAACGGAGGGCTTTGTTGATCACATCACCCTTAATACCTAATTGTTGCGCAACTGCTACTGCTGCAATTGAATTCTCTACGTTATGCAAGCCTGGTAATCCAATGGCCACATGGTTTACAGACTCTATTGGACTTTTGATGTTGTAACAAAATTCACCATCAGTAATATGAATAGAATCGGCAGAATATTCAGTATCTAAATTTAGTGAGTAGATCAGGCGTTTGACATTGAGGTTCAAATCGTTATCAACATTTTTTTTAACAATCAAAAAACCATCCTTTTGAACTTGCGTTGCAAACTGTGTATAGGTTTGATGCATCGCATCTTTGTCGCCGTAAATATCCAAATGATCAGCGTCAACACTTGTGATAACAGTGATGTAAGGATGAAGCGTCAAGAATGAGCGATCGTATTCATCTGCCTCAACTACTACGTAAGCATCTTTATCAGAAGCATCACCCAATAATAAATTAGTATGATAATTTTGAGAAATACCGCCTAAAAAGGCAAAACAATTAATTCCCGCAGTTTTTAAAATATGAGTTACAATTGTAGTGGTGGTAGTTTTGCCATGTGTTCCTGCAATGGCAATTGTTTTAAATTGTTTAGTGATTTCTCCTAGTACCCAGGCACGTTTTTGTAAATTGTAACCCTTATTTTGAAGATAAACAAATTCAGCATGCTCTTTTGGAACAGCAGGTGTATAGATGATCAAGATTTCTGCAGGTAAATATCCCGAAATTATTTTTTTAACTAAGGTTTTGTCTTCATCAAAATGAAGATGAATTCCTTCTTGCTGCAATTGTGCGGTTAATGTGGTTTCTGTTTTATCGTAACCATAAACCGTTTTCCCATAGTGATTAAAATAACGAGCCAAAGCGCTCATACCAATGCCACCGGCTCCAAGAAAATAATAGAGTTTATAATCGAGAATATTCATTACAAAGTATAGTTGGCTAATTTTAAAACTTCAAGTGCGATTACGTTGGCAGAATTGTGATATGCCATTTGACTGATGTTGTTCGTTAATGTTACCTGTTGTTGTATATTACTGATCAATGCAATGGCAGTTGGAACGAGAGTACTTTGTGCTTCATTGTCTCTTACTAGTACAGCAGCATGTTTCTCCACTAAGGCCATCGCATTTTTTGTCTGGTGATCTTCGGCTACATTCGGTGAAGGCACTAAAATACTCGGCATACCGATATTGCATAATTCAGATACGGAACTTGCGCCTGCCCTTGATATTACGATATCCGCAGCAGCATAAGCGAGATCCATGCGTGAAATAAATTCTAAAGCATAGATGTTGTTGTCTGGAAACTTTTCGACTTGTTCAGTCGCAGTGGAAAAATAATTTTTTCCGGTTTGCCAGATCAGTTGAATATTATTGTCAACCAGTTTTTGCAAGTTTGCGCCCATTGACAAGTTAATTGTTCTGGCTCCAAGGCTACCACCAATCACTAAAATCACTTTCTTGTTTGGGCTTAATTTAAAAAAATTCATTGCCTCATCCCTGTGCTGTTTAACATCCAGAAGATCTTGTCTGATAGGATTGCCGGTGAGTAAGATTTTATTTTTTGGAAAAAATTTCTCCATGCCTTCATAAGCCACACATATTTTACTGGCTTTTTTTGAAAGTAATTTATTAGTGATGCCTGCATAAGAGTTTTGTTCCTGAAGCAAAGCAGGGATTTCATAATGAACTGCTGCTTTTAGTAACGGTCCGGAAGCATATCCTCCCGTTCCAACCACTACATCAGGCTGAAACTCTTTAATGATTTTTCTGGTTCTGTAAAGTGATTGAAGTAGTAAGAACGGAAGTTTTAAATTAGAAAGTGTAAGGCTTCTTTGAAGGCCGACGATTGGTACACCAATAATTTTATAACCGGCATGAGGAACTTTATCCATTTCCATTTTGCCCAAAGCACCAACAAATAAAATATCAGCATGTGGCACTAAGTTTTTTATTTCGTTAGCAATTGCCACTGCAGGAAAAATATGTCCTCCAGTACCGCCGCCGCTTAATATGACTTTTAATGGTTTCATTTATGTTTCTTGTTTCTCATTGTTATTATTATTCTGTTACTTCTAGCGAAGTCGAGAACAATTTAATTTATGCTGTGATCACTTCTTTTTCTTTAATTCCATCTTCATTTGATTTGCTCACACTTAAAATAATGCCAATAGCTATACACGTAAACCAAATGGAGGTTCCTCCCATACTTACTAACGGTAAGGGCTGACCAGTAACAGGAAATAAATTGACTGCAACTGCCATATTAATCAATGCCTGAAATACTAAACTAAAACTTAAGCCTACTGCCATTAATCCTCCAAATGTTTTTTCAGAATCACGAAGGATGCGAATTCCTCTGAACAATAAAATCATATAAAGGAAGAGCATAAAAAAACCTGTAAATAATCCGTACTCTTCAATAATGATGGCATAAATAAAATCGGAAGAGGCTTGTGGTAAAAACGCCCTTTGAGTGCTATTGCCGGGTCCTTTGCCAATAATACCTCCGGTTGCGATGGCGATTTTTGCCTGTTCACTTTGGTAATTATTCTTTGCATCACCCTTGCTGAAATTTTCTATTCTTGCTTTCCACGTAGCTCCGCGTGGAATCAGATCAGGAAACTGGTAAATGATAATGCCCAATAATAGAGCGAACCCAACACAGCATCCTAAGATATACATAATGAATTTTATTTTTACTCGCCCCACAAACATTAAAAATAAACAGTTGAGAAATAATAATGCTGCAGTAGAAAAGTTAGCAGGAAAGATCAAC
>JANPOX010000225.1:0-3970 GCA_031428235.1 Bacteroidia bacterium
TAAAATATCTCCGGTAACACTTCGGGTTCCTTCCGGGAAAATTAAAATCGAATAACCTTGTTTCACTAGTTCCGTTAAAGAGGGAATGCAATTTTCATAACCATCAGATGCCCGGTAATAATCAGCCTTTTTAACAATCCAACCATAAAACGGAGAATTGTAAACCCAGTCGTTGGTAAACACCACAATTTTAGGATATAACTGCAGGGTCAATGCCAGATCAATGTGTGATTGATGGTTGGATATAATAATAGCAGGTTTCTCAAATGTTTCATTCTGTGTATTAATGATCTTCTTCTTTACATTAAAAAAACAAGCCAGTATAAAACGAAAGGTGTACATGATGATTTTGTGAAATATCAGTTTTCGTGTGGTTACTTTTGCGGGGAAAATGGTGAATAATATCATTCCGCAAATGGTAATTAATAATGAACCAATCACAAATCCAAAAAAGCCTATTAGAGTAATGATGATGTATTTAGCGGAATAAGGCAAAAGCCCTCTGTTTCTGCGGTTTAAAACCATCCAGTTAAACAATAATGGCTGGGCAATAAACGAAATAAAAACCACGCACACCATTCCAATGATGGTAATAACAGCAATGGAATGCAAGGCAGGATGTTTGGCAAACACCATTACTCCTATTCCAATAATAGTAATTAAGGCTGATAATAAAATAGAAGATTTAAAAGAATCGAGGTTCTTCTTTCCAACTCTATATTGAGTGAGCAAACCATCCATAATAAAAATACTGTAATCATCACCCAAACCAAAAATAAATGTTGAAATAATAATATTAATGATATTGAATTTTATTCCAAACATTCCCATGATTCCAAGTATCCACAACCAACTAATGAACATGGGCAAAAAATTAATGATGGCTAATTCAATCCGGCCATGATTCAACAACATGAAGCCAAATACCAAGATCGCGGTGATCAGTAAAATCGTATTAAAATCAGAGCTGATCACCTCCACAAATTTAGCTGTCAGGTTTTGCTTGTCAAACACAACAATGTTCGGGTTGTTCTCAAAGGCTTTATAAATAGCTGCTTTATTCTCTGCGTCAACTTTTACATGATTGATGATGGATGGTTTACCATTCACACTGCCAATCCATTCTTTAAACAAAAATTTATTGAGGGTATCTGAATCGGCTTTAGGTAGTGGCTTTAGATCTGTATCCAACAATTGGTAAAATGATTGAAAAGCGGATTCCTTGAATTTATATTTTAATCCGGCAGATATCAGGTTTTGCTTAATGCTGTCTTTTTTAGCAGGTGTAAAAAAAGAATTCCAACGGCGGATGCGCACCTGTTGTTCATTCTCCGATATAAATAAAGCACTGACCGAAGAATATTTTTTAATTAAACCTTGCTTTTTAAATTCCTCCAGTTTTTCAGAAACAATTAAATTATTATCCAGCGCTTCATTCAAGTCATTTCCGTTACTAAAAACGTAAACCGATCGTGCTGCAAAATTATTGACATCATCCAAATGTTTCTCAGCATCACGCGTTTCTTTGGTCATGAAACTCATTTTATTCATGTCGCTTTCGAATTCAACATCTCCGGCAAAAAACGTAAAGACAATCGTCAACACAAATGCCGAAATAACAATCACTTTATTTTTATCAAACCGGTAAGCTGTGATTTGATCGATCCATGAACTTTTTATTGTTTCATCCTGAAAGATGGCTTTATCGTTTTTAAAACTGAATTTTAATAATTGGGGAAGTACCAAAATAGAAAACAACATGGCACCAATTAACGAGAAGGCAGCAAACAATCCAAAATCATGCAGGGCTTCCGACTTAGCAAATAATAAACTTAAAAAAGCACCAACGGTGGTTGTGCATCCCAAAAGCATTGGGACAGTCAGATCCTTTAAAACTGTTTTTACATCGCGAATGTGCTTGTAATGCGTGAAGAAATGCAGTGAATAATTAATGGCAATTCCAAGTACTACGGCCCCTGCCCCAATGGCAATAGCTGACACCACTCCTTTCAATAAAAATAAAAAGCTAAGTGCAAATACCATCCCGAAGCCTACAGGAAACAAAATAAAAATGGTTACTAATGGGTTCCTGAAATATACTCCCAATAAAAGTGCAATCACAATCACCGCAATACTGGATGTGTAAATGCTGTCTTTTCTCAACTGATTGGCATTACCGGCTGATACCACACAGGCGCCAAAAGACTCCACCAAGATAGTTTCATCGGAAACAGAATGGCAAACACTATCTACTACTTCTATTAAATGTTTGTTGCCTTTTGTATCATTGGGTAAATGAGCCGGGGTAATAAATAACAACAGATGCTGATGATCCTTTGTGACAATGTGATTATTATAGGTTTCAAAATTTTCATCCAGCTGAATGTCCTGTAGTTTCTTTAAAGCAATTGGCGTAAAATTCAAGGGGTCTCTGCGAATATATCTTCCTAAAGCCATTCCTTGTGGTGATAACAAAGTGGCATAATTCCTTTCGATGGTAGCATCAATACTGTCTTTTTTTATGAGCCCGGCAATCTTTTTATAATCTTTTGCTTCCAGGAACAAAGGCAGATTTTGATAGAAAAGGTCATAGACCTGCTGAAAACGGTCATCTGATATGATAAATGTAATATCAGAATAGTCTTCTTTATATAAATTTGAGGTTAGCTTACGATACACAGAGTCGCTGTGTTCAATAAGCTTATCAATTTGTTGGGGATCTTTTGATGAAAGATGAATGATTAATTTATCCTTGGATTTTAAATTATCTAAAATGGAATTAATCGATCTTGAAGTTTTATCAGAAGGAACAAAACGGGTAATATCTTCTTCCAATTTTATTTTTGAAGCAAGATATCCTAATCCCCCACAAGCAACTAAAATAAGTAGTATAAAAAACAACTTACGCTTTTGAAAAAAGGAATATATAAACCAGGAAAAATTAAACATTGGGTTTAAAGATAACAAAAAAGAGGTTTTTGCTCATTTAAAGGGTCAAAAAAATAAATTTTAAAAGCAACAATGATCCTTGAAATTTAATAAAAACATGAATAAAGGCTTTATCAGACAAGAAAAAAACCGTAAACTTGAAAATCAAATGATAATCAAGCTGAATAAATATAGTATTATAGTCCACTTACCCATATAATCGTCATTTATGTCCATTTTAATCGCTGATAGCGGCTCCACCAAAACAGATTGGGTTTTGTTAGAAAACAACAAAGTACTTGTACAGTTCCAAACTATAGGTTTCAATCCTTATTTTCAAACCAGTGATGAAATTTCAACAGAGATTAAATCAACTTTATTACCAGTGTTGAAGGATCAGATAAGTGGCCTTTCCAAAATTTCTTTTTACGGGGCAGGTTGTTCTTCTGTAGAAAAGATACAAGTAGTCAAACAGGCTCTATATCTTGCTTTTGGCGATGTTCCTTCAGAAGTAAACCACGATTTGTTAGCGGCTGCAAGGGCTTTATGCGGAAAAGAAAAAGGGATTGCTTGCATTTTAGGTACAGGTAGCAACAGCTGTCTTTATAATGGAGAAAAGATTGTTGAAAATATTCCATCGGTTGGTTATTTTTTCGGCGATCATGGCAGTGGAGCAACCATTGGAAGAATGTTTATTCAACATTATTTTGATGGAAAATTACCATCGCATTTGAAAGAAGCATTTGAAAAAGCGGGCTATCACCGTGAAGTGATCTTAGAAAGTATTTATAAAAAACCTATGCCAAGCAAGTACCTGGCCAATATTGTTAAATTTTTGACAAACTACAGCAACGACAGTTATGTGAAAGATCTTATTAAAAACTGCTTTCTTGATTTTTTTGATGCGCAGGTTTCCAAATATACAGACGCTAAAAAGTTGCCGGTTAATTCAGTTGGATCGGTAGGATTTCATTATAAAGAACTTTTAGCAGATGCAGCCAAAGAAAAAGGATTTATGATTGGAAATATTATTAAATCCCCT
>JANPOX010000226.1:0-8362 GCA_031428235.1 Bacteroidia bacterium
AGTTTTCTCTGACCAGGTATATCCAATTGTAACTTTAACAGCGACCTCAACTAATAGTATAATAGGGTGTTTAGCTAGTAATTCAGTTGTCACCTTAAGCTGTTCGGTTACAAATACAAATACATCCATTATGTGGTTGCCTAATGGAGTTACAACTTCAACATTAAATGCAACATCTGCCGGTATTTATACTGTAGTAGTAGTTGACCCTGTTAATGGCTGTTCAGTTACGCCTCAATACACTGTCGACGGCGGAACAACACCCCTTCAAAATATTGATGCAGGATCATCCGCCAGCATTGGTTGTGGTAATTCAACAGATACATTGAACGGAACCGCCGGTACTAATACGAACGTAAGCTATTCGTGGGCTGGTCCATTTGTAACAAGTATTCAATCAGGAAGCAACTCTGCAAACCCTATTGTAACAGATATTGGAACCTATACATTAACAGTAACAGATAATTTAACAGGATGTCAAAATACTGACACTATCATAGTTTCACAATCAAATGTTACGGCTTCATTTACAGCAACACCAACAAGTGGCATTTCTCCATTGGATGTTGTTTTTACAGACGGAAGTATTGGGGCAACAGGATTTAACTGGAATTTTGGAGATTCAGGATCTTCTTCAACACAAAATCCTAATCATACATTTACAACCGGTACATATACAGTTATATTAACTGTTACTTCCGGCGGCTGTATTGATACGGCAAGTGTTGTTATTATTGTTGAAGATGGATTTACTTTGGAAATACCAAATGTATTTACACCAAACAATGATGGATCAAATGATATTTTCACAATCAAATCCACTGGTGTGAAAGAAATCTCGTTACAGGTATTTAATCGTTGGGGTCAGAAATTATATGAGTTTGCCGGGCCAAAAGCTTCATGGGATGGATTAACTCCGCAAGGCGGACAGGTTCCTGAAGGTACTTATTTTTATTTCGTAAAAGCCTCAGGATTCGATGATACAAAGATTGAAAAAAATGGAACAGTTAACCTGTTTAGATAAAACAAAACACCTGATATCATATTTAATGGTATGAAAAAACCAAGTCCTGAATGGGCAAATGAACAAAATAAAATGTCAACTTTAAAAAAGAGAAGCGCTTAAATAGCGCTTTTTTTTGCATCAATTTTAGCATAAACATTATATTTGAGTATGAAAGAAAAATTGCTTGAGCATAAAAATATATACTTCTGCTTTTTTATTTTGAGCTTTTTGTTTTATGGTAATACCCTCAAAAACAAATATTCATTAGATGATGATTATGTAACAGCAACTAATTTTCCTGTTAAAGGGCAGGAGTATAAACCAAACAATAAATTAATACAGGATGGTTTTAAAAGTATTCCAAAAATATGGGTAAGCCGTTATGCTCATGATTCAGAATTTTCATTTGATTACCGACCTGTTGTAACAACAACTTTTGCTATTGAGTATGGAATTTTCGGTCAGAATCCTTTCATTAGCCATTTAATAAATATTTTACTTTATTTCATACTTATATGTATAATTTTTAATACCCTTTTAGAAATATTTAAAGATCATAAACAAAAATTTATATTATCCTTTCTATCAGCTCTATTATTTTTAATTCATCCTCTTCATACTGAAGTTGTAGCAAGCTTAAAATGTCGGGATGAACTGTTGGCTTTTATTTTTTCTTTTTTAGCAGTAAAAAACGTCTTATTATTTATTGAAAAGCCATCAGTCAAAACCATATGTATAATAGTAATTTTTCTTTTTCTTGGCTTTTTCTCAAAACTTTCAGCTGTATTAATAATGTTTTCAATACCGCTTATAATTCTGTTTTATAGAAAAACAGGCATTAAAAAATTTGTTTTTATTACCCTTGGATTGTACCTATTGTATATCGCTTTTCAGGAATTTACCAACTATATGCCAAATGAAGAAAATATCAGGCATTTTTATCATTTCGAAAACCCATTGTCCACTGAACAGTTTACGATTTATCAAAAAATAATTATTGGTATAAAAACGTATGGTTTTTATACTCAGAATCTTTTTTTTCCATACCCGTTAAGATTTTACTACGGAGCAAACATGTTCGACTTATCTTCCAATATCAATAGCTATTTCATTATAGGATTACTGTTTATAATAATTTGTTTAATGTATTATTTAAAAAAAAGAGACAAAGATTTTTTGTTTTCTTTTTTATGGATGGGATTGTTATTGTTGCCTTTCTTAAATATTATAACCCCAGTTGCAGGTATATTAGGTGATCGCCTATCTTTTATGTCTTCGCTGGCATTTTGCCTTTTAATTTCTAATCTGTTTAAGCATTTATTTTCAACTTATCATTATACAAAACTTAGTACTCTTTTTAATAAGCCAATGGCTTATGTTATACCAGTTGTGCTGATTTGCATGATATATGTAATTAAAAGGAATTCAAACTGGTATAACAAATTAACGCTTTTTGAACATGACATGCCTTATCTCGAGAATTCTGCAAAAGCAAATAGCCTAATGGCAAACGAATATTTTGAAATGATGCGACAACCTCTTACTAAATATTCAGGCCCTGATTTAGTACAAAAAGCTTTAAAACATTATGCCTTGGCTGTAAAAGCAGATTCAAGTATTTATACCGCTTATAATAATGCCGGAGTAGTTTATTATAGCTATTTGAGAGATATTAAAAAAGCAAAATATTATTTTAAATTAGCCATAAGGCATAAAGCAGATTATCCTAAAGCATTAGAAAATTTAGGAAATTGCTTTAAAGCAGAAAATGATATAAAAAAAGCTACGTACTATTATTGTGAATCTATAAAATTTAATAAGAAAGATCCTGGCACTTATTTAGCTTTAGTGAGAATGTTATTTGATTTAAAAAAATATAATCAGGCGTATGAGTTTGCGAAAATTGCCAATAATCAGATTTCAAATGATTATTCTTTAGTCGCGTTAGAAGCAAATTGTTTACTAATGATGGGTCAGGTGAAGCAATCCTTAATAAAATTTGAGCAAGCTTATTCTATATCAAAAAATAAAGAATTAGCTCAATTTATGTCTCAAAAATATCTTGAAATAGGAGATACCCTTAATTACAATAAGCATAAAAACTAACTGGTCTTTTTCACTATCTTATAGTTTAGTATTAACCATTAATTTAGTAAACCATACTAAAATCGTCTTTATTTAATATTGTTACTAATCAAAACTATGTTTTTACTCATTTATCTTGCGATGGCTTAACACCACAAGGTACAATAGTGCCTACCGGAACTTATTTTTACTTTGTAAAAGCCACAGGATATGACGATAAGGTGATTGAAAAAAACGGAACGATGAACCTTTTCAGATAATCTGCTTAAAAAATATTATATTTTGGTATAAAATTGGTAGGTAAAATAAAAACTAATCATTAAAAAGTTTAACTTTAACTCTAAATAAACAAATTTCATCACAATAAAAAGGATTGTTTTTATATTTTAAATCTCATCAAAAAAATTAACATATGCATTCAAAAATATTTATTTTATTGTTTTTTTCCATGCTGGGATTAACGATAAACCTACAAGCTCAAACCGACAAACAATCATTGGAGGAAAAAGAAAAACAGGAATTAATTTATACACTCAGGCAAGGAATGCAGACCCGTGGAATGAAAACAGTGCAGGTCAGCTCGGTTGCTGTGCAAACCAATAAATACAACCATCGCGAAGCCGAAATTATAACTAAAATAAATAGCAAAGGTATTCCTGATGATTTCCCTATTTTTAAAAATGAGTATACCAATGACGAATACACCATTTTGATAAATAAATGGTACACAGCTAACCCAGCATTGCTAAAAAAAGAATCTTCTAATGATCA
This sequence comes from Bacteroidia bacterium, assembly GCA_031428235.1. GTDB lineage: Bacteria > Bacteroidota > Bacteroidia > B-17B0 > Aurantibacillaceae > UBA4416. The sequence goes on from JANPOX010000226.1 coordinate 3,863, forward strand.
AAAATAAATAGCCATGTTAAACATAAACAGCACCCATATATATCGGAAAAAAAATAAAGAAGTGAAATCCCGATTTTTATCAGAAAAAAAAATAAGATTAACATTACAAGTTGTATTTTCAATTATCTTTAACACATTTGCTAACGCTCAATGTCCACCAGCAATGCCTTTAGTTGCCATGGATGTAACAACATATACTGCAGGAGGAAGCACATATATAGCAAATGGTGCAACATATAATTGTAATGCGGGGCCATTTTATATATGGGCCAACCAAACTCTGCCAATTAATACCTACTCAGATGGGACTACAAATGCTGATACTGCCATATTTACCCCATGTATAAAAACGAATCACAACCTTTATTTTACCAGCGCACGTACTTTGGCCACTCAATCGGCTTATGAAGGAGGTGCTTATATAGGATGTGCTGGTCCGTCTGGTTGTTTTTTTCCTATTGGGGGTACATTGCCTCCGGCATCAGGAGCCTCTGAGTGGGGTCTTTTGTGGAGTTATATGGATCCAACCCAAACACATGATATGGTGTTTAGTAAAGCTGCTGGAACTTGGAACAATACAACTATTACCGTTAATGATTGCTGGAACGGTGCCATTCTTCCAACAACTATAGCAACACCTGTTTTATGGAGTACCCAAACTAGTTTCACGGCAAGCCTAGCAGCTAATACAAATATTGGATTTTGCAGTTTCGCGCTTACGCCGGTTACAGGTAGCGCTTTATTTGATTTTAAAAATGGTTATTGTTATGTAAACCCCGCTGTTATGCCTGTTGGAACGTATACGGTTACGTATTTCTTTTCGGGACCACTATGCCCGGGTGGTACAACCAGTCAGTTTGTATTTACAATAGCGAATCCCTATAATGCAGCTTGGACAGCCCCTTTAAATTTATGTTCAAATGGAGCTTGTGTTAGCTTGCCCCCAACCGTTAGCGGTACAACAGGAGGAACTTGGAGTGGCACTGGTGTTGGAGGCACACAGTTTTGTCCTTCAACTTCTGGTGCAGGATCTTGGCCTGTAATTTATACTGTAGGTATTTCGTCTACGTGCAAAAATACACAGACAAATAATATTATTGTTAATCCTTTACCTACTGCTAATGCGGGCGCAACAGCTGTTTTAACGTGTACTAATGCTTCCGCAGTCTTATCAGGTTCCGGTGGTGGTTCTTACTCTTGGACTGGGCCAGGTATAGTATCCAATGGAGGTACAGCCAACCCAACAATAAATCAACCTGGCACCTACAATTTGATTGTCACATCATCAGGTTGTTCTTCTGCAGTTTCATCAGTTAATATTACACAAAATATAGTAAGTCCTGTTGTAACATCTAATGTATCAGGTATTTTAAATTGCACATTAACATCAGTAAACGTGAATGCGAATACAACAAGTTCCCCCGTTTCTTTCAGTTGGTCGGGTACTGGTATAACAAGTGGAGGCACTTCTTCATCTGCAGCGGTAAACCAGCCAGGTACATTTAATTATATAGTAACTAATACTAGTAACGGTTGCACTGCATCAGGTTCGCAAGTAGTAACTCAAAATATATCTACCCCAGTTGTCACCTCAAGTGCATCTGGTGTTTTGAATTGTACTTTAACATCTGTAAATGTGAATGCATCAACTTCTGCATCGCCTGTCACCTATAATTGGAGCGGTTCAGGTATAACTGCCGGCACAGGTACTGGTGCTATTACAGTAAATCAATCTGGCACATTTAATTATACGGTAACTAATACTACAAATGGATGTACTACAGCTGGTTCGCAAGTCGTAACTCAAAATACAACAGTGCCAGGTATTACCATGCCCGCAACGCAAACAATCACTTGTGCTGCTGCATCTGTAACTTTAATTGCTTCTGCATCACCATCCAATTCCAATCCTGTATGGGCAGGTGGTGTAACCAGCGGTGCAACTAGTTTTACTGCTACAGCTTCTTCGGCAGGAGACTATACTTTAACGGTTACTGATCCTGCTAATGGTTGTGTTAATTCGGGAATAACTCAGGTAGTTCCCAGTGCAGGATTCCCTGTAGTGACAACTTCTTCCTCTAATTCAATAACTTGTAATACAACTACTGCTCAGGTAGTTGCCTCAACTACAACCACGCCAGTTTCCTATGGTTGGACAGGACCAGGCATTACCTCAGGTGCATCGACCTCAACTGCAGATGTGAATGCTAGCGGCCAATATACGGTAGTAGTTCAAAATACAACATCTATGTGCAGCTCAACGGTAACCGTTGATGTTGGCTTAGATAATTCTGCCCCTGTACTTTCATTATCTTCAACTACTAATAATGGAACTATAAGTTGTACAAATACATTTGTAACAATATCCCCAACGGTAACTCCAAGTTCTAATTTAACTTACACCTGGATGCCTGGTAATGTTTCATCAAGTACTTTATCAAGTGCGACATTCACTGCTGCGGGTGTTTATACATTAGCTGTAACAAATACATTAACAGGTTGCGTAACTTCTTTAACTAATACAGCAAATACATTTACTATTATTGCTGATAATGTAGCCCCTACATTTACATTAGGCACTGCACCTACTGTTTCAACAACATGCGCTGCTCCTGATGCAACCTTATCAGGAACGAGTAATGCTGATCCAAATACTATATACACATGGATAACTCCTATACCTTCAACGGTTATAGGAAATCCATTAATTTCCTCAACTCCAGGAATATATACAGTTTATGTTACAAACACACTTAATGGGTGTAGCAGTAACACTGCAGCATCTCAAGCAACTGTTCAAGTGGTACCAGATTCTGGAGTTCCAGTTGTTGCATTATCTACAAATTCTATTGCAATTACCTGTTCAAACCCAACACCAAGTGTTTCAATTTCAACAACAACTACTCCTATTAGTTATAGCTGGACACCAACTGCTGGTATTGTTGCAGGTACAGAAACAACATCTACACCTTTATTTAATACTGCCGGAACTTATAGTTTAATTGCTGAAAATACAACAAGCGGTTGCGCTACAAGTATTTCAGGTAATGTTGTAACGGTTTCTTTAGATAATATTGCACCATCCGTATCGTTAACAACTACTGGTAACAGTGGAACAATAACATGTGCTAATTTAGATGTATCAATAACCCCGGTTATTTCCCCTTCTGTCAATTTAACTTACACCTGGTCGCCGGCAACTGGTATTTCAACACCGGTAAATCAATTAAACGCAACATTTATTGCATCTGGAGTGTACACTTTAGAAGTAACAAATACACTAACGGGCTGCGTATCCACTACAACTAATTCAGCCAATACATTTACAGTTATTACTGACACTATAAAGCCAACTGCAACAATAATGGTAACTTCTACAAATACCATAATTGGTTGTTTAGCAAGTAATTCAACTGTAACATTTAGTAGTAATATTAATAGTTCAAATCCAACTATAATTAATTGGTTGCCTGTTGGCATTCCTACTTCAACATTAAATGCCACTTCTGCCGGGGTTTATACTTTAGTTGTATTGGATGCTGTGAATGGTTGTTCTGTTGCCCCACAATATACTATTGACGGTGGTACAACTCCTCCTCAAAATGTGGATGCTGGCACCTTAGTGTCAATACCTTGCGGTAGTCTTACAACAACATTAAACGGTGTTACAAGTTCTGCAAATGGTAGTTATACTTGGACTGGTCCATCTGTAACAAGTATTAATTCTGGAAGTAATACCGCAAATCCTATAGTAAATGAAATAGGAGATTACACATTAACGGTAACAAATACTTTAACAGGATGTCAAAGTACAGCAACTGTAAACGTATCGCAAGGCAATGTAACTGCACTAATTTCTGCGGATCCCACAACAGGTTTATCTCCATTACCTGTTTCGTTTACATGTACAAGTACAGGTGCTACTAACTACAGTTGGAATTTTGGAGATGGCAATACTTCTGCTTCTCAAAATCCAGTAAATATTTTTGTAACAAGCGGAAGTTATACTGTAATACTAACAGCATCGTCTGGCCCTTGTACATCCACCGCCTCTATTGTTATTGTTGTTGAAGATGGTTTAACGTTAGTAATACCAAATGTATTTACGCCCAACAATGATGGATCAAATGATATATTTACAATCAAATCAACTGGTGTGAAAGAGATCTCATTACAAGTATTTAATCGTTGGGGTCAGAAATTATATGAGTTTGCCGGACCAAAAGCCTCATGGGATGGATTAACTCCACAAGGTGGACAGGTTCCTGAAGGCACTTATTTTTATTTCTTAAAAGCCTCAGGTTTTGATGATACAAAGATTGAAAAAAATGGAACAGTTAACCTTTTCCGATAAGCTATCCAAAAGTTACAAAAAAGAGCCTTTTTCGAAAAGGCTCTTTTTTTTTGCCCGTATTTTAACATATTTATTTTAAGTTAATTGAAAGTAAATAATCTTAAAATGACTAAATTTAGATCCGAATAAATATAAATAATCAGATA
>JANPOX010000227.1:0-3422 GCA_031428235.1 Bacteroidia bacterium
GAATCGAATTTGAATTTAAAAATTAACTGCGGGCCGGTTCCTGTAGATGTCCAAACCGTATCGGGATAAACTTTTTCAGGTGCGCCTGTAGTAGTTGGTATTTCTTCTGGAGCGGCTTCTTCTTCTTTCTTTTTGCATGAAAAAAGTACGCCGCATATCATTAATAGACCAAATATTTTTTTCATAATTAAATTTTTTGTGTAGCGAATATACAAAAGAAAATCTAATTATTTTTTCTTTGAAAAACAATAAATCCCTGCTGATATAGCAAGGATTTACATGAGTTATCGTGAAAAATGAAGAAGAGATTTATTTAAACAATAGGATCCTCATTTTTAGGAGAGATCGCGGAGCTTAACTCTTTTTCTCTTTCTCTATCATTATTTTCTTTTTCTTCAGCTATGTCTTTTGCAAAAGGTCTTTTTCCGAATATTGTTTCCAAATCTTCTTTAAAAATAACTTCCTTTTCCAATAACTTTTCAGCTAATTGAGTCAGTTTATCTTTGTTTGCTAATAATATGGCTTTTGTTCTTGCATAAGCAATATCAATCATTTTTTTAACTTCCTCGTCAATAATTCGGGCGGTGTTCTCGCTATACGGTTTATTGAAACTGTATTCGCTTTGGCCTGAACTATCATAGTAACTCACATTACCAATCTTATCATTTAATCCATAATATACGATACTTGCATAAGCCTGACGCGTAATTTTTTCTAGATCACTCAATGCACCTGTAGAAATTTTTCCGAAAATAATTTCTTCAGCAGCACGACCACCCAGGGTTGCGCACATTTCATCAATAATTTGTTCAGTAGTAGTAATTTGCCTTTCTTCCGGCAAATACCAGGCAGCACCTAATGAGCGTCCGCGCGGAACAATAGTTACTTTGATTAAAGGTGAAGCATGTTCACACATCCAGCTTACTGTTGCATGTCCTGCTTCGTGAAAAGCAATCACGCGTTTTTCGGAAGGAGTAATGATCTTGTTTTTCTTTTCCAATCCGGCAATAATCCTGTCAACCGCATCTAAAAAATCCTGACGAGTTACTTGTTTCTTGTTAGCTCGGGCTGCAATTAATGCAGCTTCATTACAAATGTTGGCAATATCAGCACCACTAAAACCCGGTGTTTGTTTTGCTAAAAAATCAACATCCACAGAAGAATCGATCTTAATTTTCTTTAAATGAACTTTAAAAATCTCTTTACGCTCAACCACATCTGGCATGTCAACATAAATCTGTCTATCGAAACGCCCTGCACGCATTAATGCTCTGTCTAAAATATCAGCACGGTTTGTAGCGGCTAAAATAATGACGCCACTGTTTGTGCCAAAACCATCCATCTCCGTCAACAACTGATTCAATGTATTTTCGCGTTCGTCGTTTCCGCCGGCTGCTGCATTTTTACCACGGGCACGACCAATGGCATCTATCTCATCTATAAAAATAATACAAGGTGCTTTTTCTTTGGCTTGCTTAAATAAGTCACGCACACGGGAGGCACCAACTCCTACAAACATTTCCACAAAATCAGAACCTGATAAGGAGAAGAAAGGGACTTTAGCTTCACCGGCAACAGCTTTCGCTAATAATGTTTTACCTGTTCCCGGAGGACCAACTAATAACGCACCTTTCGGGATTTTTGCACCGAGGTCTGTATATTTTTTAGGGTTTTTAAGGAAATCTACAATTTCCATGACTTCTACTTTGGCGCCATCTAATCCTGCTACATCATTAAATGTAACATTTACATTAGAATCTTTATCAAACAGAACAGCTTTTGATTTGCCGATATTAAATATCTGTCCTGCTCCGCCACTAGCGCCACCACCCATTCTACGCATCATTACAATCCAAAGAATAACCATAATAGCAATCGGTAACAACCATCCTAAATGGTCACTCCATTCCGTTCTGTCCTGGCGCGATGGTGAGATTCTTAACGATAATGGTAAATTAGCATTTGCCTGAACCTGACGCACCTGCTCTAAAAAATCTTTTACATCGGGCACAGATACTTTAAAATGTGGTCCCTGTGCAGCTTTAGGATTTGGAAATAACTGAACCAATTTCCCGCTCTTATCCGGTTGAAAGTAACGAGGTAAATTTAAACTATCCTGGGTAATGGTAATTTCAGCAACCTTTTCATTTACAATCACAATTTCTCTCACATCGCCTTTAGCCAGCATGTTTTGTTCAAACTGTGTTTGATCAACTTCGTAAACCCTGCCTTCAAAATCCTGGCCGAAAAACACAAATGCTAAGAGTCCAATAATCACTAATCCATAGATCCAGTAAAAGCTATTGCCTCCGTTGCCACCGCCAATACCTGAACCCCCAAAAGGGTTAGAAGGCTTTTTGCCAAAACGGTCTTTCATTTTTTCAAACTGTTTTTTCTTTTCTTCCTCAGGGGAAGGTGGAAGATTGGGGTCGATGTTCTTATTATTATCTTCTTGTTCGTTGCTCATAATCAGGTAATATAACGTATTGTTTTATGTTTTGTTTCTTAATCTTCAATTCTTGTAACTTCACCATCTGCCCAAAGGCCTTCAATGTTGTAAAATTCACGTGTTTCTCTCATAAATACATGAGCTACAATGTTCACATAATCAATGAGGATCCATTCTGAGTTTTGTCTTCCTTCGCTGCGATATGGTTTTTCACCTGTTTTTTTCATCACAAATTCTTCCAAAGTATCTGCAACTGCATTTACATGCGTTGTACTATCAGCATCACAAATCACAAAATAATCTGCAACCCGGTGTTCCAATTCACTAAGGTTTATGATAGTGATGTTCTTAGCCTTTTTTTCCTGCATGCCATAAACAATCGCATCCAATAAACTGGTTGTTTCTTCTTTAGTAGAGGACTTCTTAGGCCTTTTAGCACCGCCGGAAACTTTCTTTTTATTTTCTGTGTTGGCAATGCGGTTTGCTTCTTTTTGTAATTCTTCCTTTTCTGTTAAAGGTTTCTTTACTACTTTTTTAGCGGCCGCTTTTTTTGGCGATGCCTTTTTAGGAGAAGCTTTTTTTGTTGCTGATGATTTTTTAACCGCTGCTTTTTTTACTGGGATTTTTGCCATATTTTTTTTATTGCGAATGCTATTCTGTTTTATACTTTTGTTTTGCTGTAAGCGACAAATTTAACCTTTTTTTTTGCCTAAATGGAAACATTGTTTATTGGAAAAAACCTACTTTTTTTGCCCGAGGCAGAAAGCACCAATACTTATGCCATGAACTTGTTAAGGAATGTTAATCCAATTGAGGGAACAGTGGTTTACACAGATCATCAAACTAAAGGAAAAGGCCAGCGCGGTGCCACCTGGACTAGTGAAATTGGGCAGAACATTACAGCATCTATCCTTTTAAAACCACAGTTTTTAAGCATTAATCAGGCTTTTTATTTGAGTAAAATAAGCGCTTT
>JANPOX010000228.1:0-6559 GCA_031428235.1 Bacteroidia bacterium
AATCTCTGTCAATCAGTGAGATCTGCGGGAGAATAGAAAATTTTAGGCATGAAAAAGGCCGCTGTGCCCATCCCCGTTTAAAGCACAGCAGCCTGATTGTATTGGTTTAAACTAAACAAAACCTATGATAAAGAACGTTGAGTAAATTTACAACCTAAATCTCCGAAAGAAAACGCCAACTCATAAGTGGTGGGTTTGAATTGATAAGTGGTAACAAAACGACTAATAAATGGAAATTAAAAAACCCTTCTGCTATCAATCAGAAGGGTTTTAATTGTTTGAAACCGTTTTAAATCAATCGCTCGTAATTTTTGGTCTTTTAAAATGAAATTAATTTTACACCAATGGTAAAAGGATATAATTCCGGACCTTTTCCGTTTTCAAACAAAGTGGTTAATGCATAATCTGCATAAATTGTAAAGTTATGGTAACCAATGCTGGCATGTGCATTTACACGAAATGGATTCAGATTATAGTCATCTTTTTTAATAAATTTAATATTGTTACCGTTTAACTCAACTATCTGGCGGGTGCGTGAACCCAATTTATATCCTGCGATAGCGCCAATGGCAATGTGAAATGCTTTTTCAGGATTTTTATTGGTATTGAATTCTATCAAAACAGGTACGTTTAGATAGGTTGTTTTAAAGCGGTTCTTCTTATAACGGTATGTATTACTGGAGTCAATGATGCCGTATGTATAAATGGAATCGGCATTTAATTTGGTTTTGTTACTGAATTCATATTGGCTCCATTCAAAGCCTATTCCTGTTACGAGGTTCACATAGTTTTTGTAGATATGAATATCTTTTTCCAGATTTAACTGAAAATTCAAGGACTTCCCATAATTTAAGGCCATGTACTCCTGTCCTTTAGGCATAGTAAATCCTCCGTTTGACATCCACCCATTTACACCCATACCAAATCCGCCCCAATGATGAAAATCATCATCATTATTTTTTGAAACATTCGTATCTGAGTCTTTATCTTTATTAATAATGACGTACTGCTTTTTTCGGAAGTTAATAGTAGTGGTATCTTTTTTATCACCTGATTTTTTGGAAATATCGTCACCCACTACTTTTGCAATAGAGGAAGAGCCGGAGGCTTCGGCACTGACTTCTTTTGGTTCACCTTTAAATTTAATGGTACTTGAACCTGTTGCATTAGCGTTAATTTTATCATTAGCAAATACTTTTGCAGATGAAGCCCCGGAAGCTGTAATATCAGTAGTATTGGCAATGAGTTTGTAGCTTTTTAAAGTTGAAGCGCCACTTGCTCTTGCGTAAAACGTGTCTGTGTTTCCTTCCAGGGTTACTCCGGAAGCCCCACTTAAAGTCACATCAATAATTTTACTTTTAATGTTTAAAGTCAGCTCGCTTGCTCCTGAAACATCTATTGATAAGCTATCAGCGATAAGGGGATTAGAAGAGCTTATTTTGGATGCTCCGCTGCAGGTGATCTTGTTCAATGTATTTCCGCTTATATAAACCTTATACGAGTGGTTGAAGCTACCTTTTGCCTTAATAACCAGAATGTCATCTTCATAGGTTGTATAAATATTATTAATTTCCTTTTCATCAGCAACAACTTTTAATTTTAAAGTATCACTTTGCGTATAGATTATAGTGGCGGCACCGGAAATTTCCAATTTTTTGAAAGGCTTTGCTTCCCTTTCCTGGGTTGATTGAGCTTTAACAGCGATAGAACTGAGTAATAGCAACGAGGATAATAATATATTTTTCATAAGATGGGTTTTTAAGTATAAATAATCTTTCTGCAGATTTTATACATAGGACGCATCACATTTCATAAAAGTTACAGGAGATTGAAAGTATTTTTTCAAAATACTACCTAAACGCAAATTTCTTTTTAAATTAGGTCGTTGCCTTCTAAATTTATAAATATATTTTATAATTTACATTTAGTATTCAACCCCGAAGGGGTTGTAAGCGAATAGTCCTGTTGATATATAATTATTTATATTACAACCCCATTCGGGGTTGAACAATTTGAAAATACTCGCAGCCAAATTAAATTAGTGGCTTTTTATCCATTTGGCAATATCAAGAACGATCTGCTCCTCTACATTACTTTGTTTTTCATATTCTGAAGGAACGGATTTCCCTTCCCCCTTCATCAACATATGGTTTAAAGCGGGATAAGAAATAAATTGATTTTTTGGATTATCACTTAGGTTTTGTTTCCATAAATTAAAATCCGTCATAGTAACCTGGTAATCGCGTTCTCCCTGTATTACCAGGATTGGCTGTTTTAATTTTTTAGCAACCTGCACCTGGTTATATTTGGTAAACGACTGCCAGTAAAATGATGGCAACCCTAAAGGCAATTGTTCTTTTGTAGCTGCTTTTAAGAGTTTAGGGTCTTTCAGAATTTTAATTTGTTTTGTTAGTGTATCAATTTCCTTTTTTTCTGTCGCATCGAGGCTGTCTATTCCGAAAACATAATTGTACTGTTCCAATAAAAGATCTTCCAATGGTCTGGCATTTCCTGCTAATAATACAACACCATTCACGGCTTTTGATTTACTTGCAACTAATGGTGCAGACATAGCCCCTAAACTATGACCCACGATATAAATTTTAGAATTTTTAAAATCCGGATTCTTTTTTAACATCTCTACCGCACTAACCGCATCCTCAATTACTTCTTCATTCAAACCAAATTTATCCATTTGTTTACTTATCTCTTTTGCATAAACTAATGTTCGTTTATCGTAGCGGTAAGTTGCAATGCCATTGGATGCCAAGCCTGTTGCCAAATCTTTAAGGGGTTTATTCGGCCCAATACTTTCATCTTTATCGTTCTGGCCAGAGCCGGCCAATAATATAACAACTGGCGGATTTTTCACATTATTTGGAACACATAAAGCTCCTGGTAATGTGAGTGTTCCGGTTTTTACTGAAATTTTTGTTTCATAATATTTATTTTGTTGTGCATATTCCGGAGCAACATAGGCAGTTTTGTTTTTTGGAGGAGTAAAGAACATGCCTACGATTTTTTTTGGAGGGGTTTCGAAAACCAATTGCAAATCCATTTTTGTTTTTTCAAATTCACATCTCACAAAAACAAGTTCAAAGGAGTCTTTTAATTCTTTGTTGATAGATGTATAGCCTTTGTATTCACCCATGTAGCGTGGAATACTTCCCCACATTTGCGAAAGCATATCGCCGGATATTTTATTCGCGATAACTGTATCAAACATGGCATAGCAGCTATCAAATTGTTGACGCTCTAATTTTTTAATAAATGAAGCTGATATTTCTTCGCTAGTTTGAGCCCTGGAAGAAAACAGAAGACATAAAAAAAAGGTTATTGAGCAGAAAAATTTCATAATGTAAATGTTAGTGATGTCTAATGTAAATAAAAATTTAAAGTAAAAACGAATCAAATAAAAAAGCAGAAGTAAATTACCTCTGCTTTAATCTTTGTCAGGCGGAGTGTAGCCGAAGCCTAATTCATATACCCTTCAATACTGGTATCAAAGGAATGTTTGTATTCAGCTACCGTGCCATAGTTGGTTCCATCAATAATTATTGAAGTCCCTTTTACAGTACCTAATTTAGTGAATGCTACATTCTGTTTCTTCAACTCAGCTTCCAGTTCAGAACCTGCAGTAGTGCTTACGATTACACGGCTTTGGGCTTCTCCAAACAGGAATGCATCTTTACGAACAGAGGAATCAGTAGTAATTTCAAAACCTAAATTATTTACCATGGCGCTCTCCAGTAAGTTCATAAATACACCACCATCACTCACATCATGAGCAGATGTAATTAATTTACTTTTAATAATGGAAGTTACAGCGTTTTGAATATTGAATTCCGTATCCAAATCAAAGAATGGAGCGGGGGTGTTTTTTGTTTTATGAAAACTGTATAAATATTCAGAGGATGAAATATCGTTCTTGCTTTCTCCAATTAAATAAATAATATCGCCTTCAGTTTTAAAATCCAAAGTGGTTTGCAAAGTTTTGTCTTCTAAAATACCTATCATACCAATGGTTGGAGTAGGGAACACTGGCCCTTCATAACTGGATTGGTTGTAGAAGCTAACGTTACCACCGGTTACAGGCGTTTTAAATTTTAAACAAGCAGCACTCATTCCTTTAATGGAACCAACAAACTGCCAGTATACTTCAGGGTTGTAAGGGTTACCAAAATTTAAACAGTTTGTCACAGCGCTTGGTGCACCGCCTGAACACACGATGTTACGGGCTGCTTCACTTACGGCAATGGCACAACCAATTTCAGGATCCGCATTCACGTAACGCGCATTGCAATCCACAGTCATTGCTAACGCTTTTTTAGTTCCTCTCACATTAACAATTGCCGCATCACTTGGTTTATTGGTACTCATGTTAATGCCACCAACCATGCTGTCGTACTGATTATAGATCCAGCGCTTGCTTGCTAAATTAGGAAGCTTTGCTAAAAACTGCATAACCGGTTTTAAATCGTTTGGTTCAATAATCGAATTGATATTGAATTTTTTAGACTCTGCATAATAAGCAGGCTCTTTGTATTCTCTTGTATATATAGGAGCGCCTCCGCCAAGTACTAAAACTCCGGCAGGAACATCAGCAACTAACTCTTCATTCATATAATATCTTAAACGGTCGCCGGCAGTAACTTCGCCAATTTGAGCACAGTTTAAGTCCCATTTATCAAACACCGCTTGTACTAACGCTTCCTTACCTTTCTCTACAACCACTAACATGCGTTCTTGTGATTCTGACAATAATATCTCAAAAGGATGCATACCTGCCTGACGCGTAGGTACTTTATGTAACCAAATGTTCATGCCGTGCTCACCTTTAGCGCTCATTTCGGAAGTAGAGCAAGTAATACCCGCAGCACCCATATCCTGCATGCCAATCACAGCACCTGTTTTAATAACTTCTAAAGTAGCCTCTAATAATAATTTTTCCTGAAACGGATCTCCCACTTGCACAGACGGTAAATCTTTTGCGGAATCTTCCGTTAGATCTTTACTTGCAAAAGCAGCACCTGCAATTCCGTCTTTACCTGTGGATGAACCAACAATGAAAACCGGATTTCCAACACCGTAAGAAGTAGCGCTAACTGTTTCTCCTTCTTTCACGATCCCAACACTCATGGCATTTACCAAAGGATTGACATTGTAACAATCATCAAAAAACACTTCACCACCAACGGTAGGAATACCAAAAGCGTTTCCGTAATCACCAATACCTTTAACCACACCTTTCACTAACCATTGCGTTTTTGGAGAATTGATATCGCCAAAACGTAATGAATTTAATTGAGCAATTGGACGTGCGCCCATTGTAAAAATATCGCGATTAATACCACCAACACCTGTTGCAGCTCCTTGATATGGCTCTAATGCGCTTGGATGATTGTGCGATTCGATTTTAAAACAACAACCTAAGCCATCACCGATGTCAACGAGCCCTGCATTTTCTTCACCTGCTTTTGCCAACATATGCGGACCATCCTTTGGTAAAGTTTTTAACCAGGTAATGGAGTTTTTATAAGAACAGTGTTCGCTCCACATTACTGAAAAAATTGATACTTCCGTAAAATTAGGAGTGCGCCCTAAAATTTCTTTAATGCGATCATATTCTTCTGATAATAAACCTAAGTTTTTAGCATCTTCAACAGAAGCCAGTTGTGCGGAGTATTTTATAGTTGCCATAATTGTTTGCTAAATTGTAATTAGGCACTAAAGATAAAGAAATACTAAAAAAAGGGAGGGTTTTGTTAATGAGTTTTAATAAAATATTATGAATTTTTAGTCTCATTTTCTTCAATAACCAATTTAAGGTCTTCCATAGACACTGGCTTAGTGCAAAATGCCAGCATATTGGTTTTCTCTGCTCTTAATTTAGTAGCCGGCTCAGAATTTCCAGATATATAAATAGCTTTTGCTTTAGAAAATTTCATAATTTCTTCCATAACTTCGATTCCATCCATAGTTCCCACGATGCGTATATCCATTAAAATGATATCCGGATCATGTGTCTTTGCTGCAGTAATTGCGTCAGGACCACTTCTTACGGATTTAACAACTTGATGGCCCAATGCTTCTATCTGACGTTTGGTAACCAATGAGATAATCATATCATCTTCAACAATAAGGAACTTTTTGCTCATAACTTTATAGATTATTTACTGGAAATTTAAATTCAAAAACCAGGTATCCCTGAACGCGTTTATACTCAAATGTACCATTTAATTGAATGGAAAATGATTCAATTAAATTTAAGCCAAGGGAGCTATCGATACTATCTGCATTATATTCAAATCCCGGGCCATCATCTTTGTATTCTAAAACATATTTATTTTTTTCTGCACGGATATTCAGCCATATATTTCCATCGGTTTTTCCAATGAAAGCATATTTAAAAGAGTTTGTAATGAGCTCGTTTAACATAAGTCCAAAAGGCATAGCCTGAGACATTTCCAGGTTGATTGGATCGATTTGAGTATGGATTTTAATATCTTTTAATTTGTCGGCTAAAGATTGTTTAATAAAGTGGATGAGTTCATGAGAG
>JANPOX010000229.1:0-12930 GCA_031428235.1 Bacteroidia bacterium
CGTGGTCTTCCGTAATTACCAGGGTTATTTATATAAATATTATATTGATCGGTAAAAGAAGTAGCGGTAGCCGGATTATTATTCAAATATAACTGACCTTGTGCAGAAGCTAAATACCCGTCATCCTCGGGATTACCGGTATAATTATACACACCTAAAATATTTCTGGTATTTAATAAATTCAATACCTGTAAGTAAATATTTAAGTTAGCTGTTTTCTTTGTATCGCCATCCTTTTTGCCCCATGACAACTCAATGTTTTTATCAATTCTTAAATCTGTTCTAAACTGCCAAGGCTTGTAAGAACCATTAATTGAACCATCGATTTGTGATCTGCCTCCTATTGGAGTGGCAGAAACGTAACGTGTATATGGAGTACCTGATCCAATACGGAATATCAGGTTAGCACCAACATTTTGTAATACTTGAACGGTTTGCACAGCATCCTTTTTCTTACGGTTGAATTGTGGCCCTTTATAATCTTTTCCTTCACCAAAACGGTAATCAAAGTTTAAAGTAATGGTATGGCGCTGGTCATAATCTAATGGTAAAGTGATACGTAAGTTAGGTTGATCTGAATTTGATAAGTTAGCACCTGAATTAGCATTAGAACCAGAACCATCAGCAAATTGTAGTGTATAATTTGCGGTTAATGAAATGCCACCTGTCCGACGTAAATCAAACTCTGCCGTTAGACCTTTTACTGTACCAAAATCTTTATTAGCATACGTCTGATAAGTTTTAGGATAGGCATTTGAAAGAGAAACTAAGGTAATTTGATTTCTCAATTCACGGTAAAAAGCCGTAATCTTCAATGAGGCATTTTTCTTCTGGTTTAAAACCTGCTGGTATCCTACTTCATAATCAATTGTTTTTGGAGTTCTTAAATTGGAGTTTGTAATAAAAGGATTACTTGATGTGGATCCGATAAAATAATAATCTTTTGGATCAAAACGCATCAAACCGTCTGATGGGCGTTCAGTTAACACATCGTAGTGAGCTGTAAAACTGGCAATATCTGATATTGGAAAAGAGAAGGCCACACGTGGCATTACATTGATTTGTGGCTTATAATCTCTGAATGCGGCTGTACTGAATGCGTTTTTATCAGCAAAGTCAGCATCCTTTAACCAAGGAGTTAATTTACCATCTACCGCTAAGCTTTTTGGATCGGACACTTCTTTTCCTTCACTATTGTACCATGTAGTTGCCTGTGTTTTTTCATCTGTATGACGGTAACCGACAACTGTTGGGTTATCAAGTTTGGCGTTATCTACATATACCACGTAATCATCTTGAATGTTACCTGGTTTTCCATCAGATTTTTCTCCGGCATTGTACGCTTCATGGAATAAATACTGATCTTTTAATACTTTTTGGTTGGCATCAAAGCGATCCACACGTAACCCAACGTTAAACTTAATATCTTTAAAGTCAAATTTATCCTGAATATAACCTGCTACATAAATAGGCTTATATCCTCCAACACGTAATGTTTGATTACCGTTTTCATCTTTATCATTTAAAAATTTATCCAAATTAGTTGAATTTTTATCCTTATTTCCTAAATAATCATAACCATAATACTCAACCAATGCGCCCTGACCACTTTGCAATAAATCCTGCGCACTGAACATATCCAACCTTAAATCGTCTGGCGAAAAAGCATCAGAATTAATAATTGTTTGGTTACTTGTTGATAAACCTAAAGCTTCCCTTAAAGACTTGTCGATTTGAGTCTGATCTGATTCATTATAAATAAAACGGTGATATCTCTTTTCCAGTTCTCCATTTTGTGCAGGAATAATAATCGTATTGGCTGCTGAAGTATCCAAATTTTGTAAATGAATATTACTCAAATTTCTCATTCGTTCCCATAAACCAACTGAATTAATGGAATAACCACTTTGATTACGTTGATCGTATTCAACCCCTACCATGATGGCATGGTTCTTAAAATCTGCCGAAAAACTGGATGCAAAACGTAATTGAGTTGATTCACTAATAAAATAGCTAGGATATTGTCGACCGGTAGCGAAAAATAAACTATTAATACTCTGCGGTCTATCTCCGTTAACAAAGGCATTACTTGACTGAGCATCCTGAATAGTAGGAAGTGTTCCATAAAAATCAAATACCTGTGACGAGTAATTTGCAGTAGTTGGATTCAAATCACTTCTTTCGTATGAAACAGGGCCTTTTACCGGCCCTTGGTAATCCAAATAAAATTTGTTATTCACCTCATCATATTGTAATTGATAATTAGTTGTTGTATCAACTGCGTAATTATATTTTCCCTGGTATCCGTAATTAAAAATCTTATCCTTATGGCTATCGTCCTGTGTTTTTGATTTTGCCTTTTCATAACTCGCTAAAAAAGTAAAATAAGCATTAGAAATCAAAGACTGGGCTTTCTCTTTTTCAGCTCCTGTTTGGTTCGCACCAAACTTTTGATTGATACGGGCGTAGGTTCTCCAGGTTGAATTAATAGTTTGAGGATTATTTTGAGAGTTAAATAAAGAATAATCATAAATATAATCACGTCTGTTGCCATAATCCAAAGCACCACCAATAGTTAAATTTGTATTTGGGGCCACTTTAAAATCTATTTTTCCATTTAGTTGAACAGAACGACTAGCTACATTCTGACGAACTGCTGTTTGAGTCATGTCACTTTTCGTCACATAATCCAGTTCCCTGTAAAATTTATCTTGTGAACCAACGGTTACTAAACGCAAAGGCTTTTTTTCTAATTCAGTTAATTTATCATCATTCAGTTTCCAAACTTTCACGTAAGAAGGGTCAGGATCTTTTTCGTAAGTACCTTGGCCTGATAAGAAGAATCCAATTATTGGTTTCTTTTGACCCGTTGAATCTCTCTTTTGTAAAATTGGTCCACCAATAGAGAAACCTAAGGAATTGTACCCATATTTATCAGTTAACTGAGAAGAGATTAATTCTACTCCTCCAAAAAATTTACTTTGAGGACCACGGGTTGTTACCGAGATAATACCTGAAGTAGCATCACCATATTGAGCAGGTACACCACCTGTGATCACATTAATTTGCTCAACCCCTTGCTGAGGAACGCCGGAGGCGCCACCACCTAAAACTTTAACACCATCTACAAAATAAATAGTAGAAGACGAACGTCCACCACGTACATTTAAAGAAGAACCTTCATCTGCCTGGTAAACACCGGCTGTTGTAGCCGCTACAGAATTAATATTTTTAGTGGCCATATTCTGGTATTCTTCTCTGGTTACAGTACCGCCAGATTTCATATCACCATCAATTAATGGTTCCTGATATTCAATAACCATTACTTCTTCCAATCGAACTCCTTCACCATTTGATAATTCAATAGTTACATAGGCAGTTTTTGACTCACCAACAACGATTCCTTTAATTTCCTGAGCCTGATATCCAACATAAACACCTTTTACATCATATTTACCGGGGGATAATGGCTTAATATAAGCTACCCCATCCATATCGGTGGTTCCAACACCAACCTGTACGCCACCCTGGTAAGCAACAACGTTTGCAAACGGGATTGTTTCACCATTTCCCTTATCTTTTAAAGTTACTTTGATGGCTCCGCCTGTGTTTTGGGCGATGAGTGAGGTACCAGCTAATAAAAGTGTTACGATTGAAAAGTAAATTTTTCTAAACATATTGATAGTTTTAAGTTACGTTCTTTTTGTACGAGCGGATAAATATATAAATGATAGGCAACTAGTGCAAATTTTTCTCTGCGATTTTTGTAATATTCTGATTATCTGAATGTTATTTTCCAACTTTTTTTCGTTAAAGGGTTTTAAAACTTAACAACAATTAACACAATATTACGAAAGTATTGGCTTGGAGCGGAAGCACTTTGGTAAGTGGAGGGTATAATTTGATAAGTGGTGGGTTTTTTGAAATAAGTGGTAAAACAAAACCTATTGGCAGATTACAAATTAGCAGATTTGGGTCAAAGCATACCGCAATTTGGAAATTTAAGGGTAGGTTTTAATACTGTTGAACTTTTGCAGCTTTTTCTTTTGGCTGTTTGGAACTTTTCCCTCTTTTTTTCTGGAATAAACGTTTGAAAAATGGTTCGCGCTGATGCGTATTGTTACGAATTGCTTTTCCTTTATTTTTTTTCATCCGTTTACGAACTTCTTTAGTTTGAATTCGTTTATGATGATCACGTATTTTTTTTTCTTCGGCACGTTTATTTCTACGGTCTTCTTTCCACTTTTTCTTATCTGCTTTACGTAATTTTCTTTTGCTTTTTATAGATTGGTCTTTTTTTGGCGGATCAGATTTTCCTCCGCTTTCCTGCGATATACAAGTATTTTGCAAAAAAATAAAAAAGATAAAATAAAATAAAATTCTTAAAAACATGTTTACTGATTTATAATTTAATATATAACGTTTTGGGCCCTGCTTATAAAAAACAACATGCTTCGACTCCGCACAGCATGACAAATAATTTATTTATAATGAACGACTTCTACTCCGAATTTTCTCAAAAAATCGACACCTTCATCACTAGCAATTTTTTTAAATTCAGCATAACTATGCTTATAAAAAACCTTTTTAATGCCGGTTGTAAATATTACCCTAGCGCAAGCTATACATGGTGATAAGGTAACATACAATGTTGTACCTTCAATAGCCATATTGTTTTTAACCGCATATAAAATTGCATTTTGTTCTGCATGTAAGGCTAAAGAGCAACTTCCTTTACTATCTCTTGCACAACCTTCCTCGGGCCATTCCTGATCACAATTATGTGTGCCGGCGGGAGGTCCGTTATACCCAATAGAAACAATACGTGTATCTTTGGTTAAAACAGCCCCAACTTGCGCTTTTACACAATGTGAGCGTAGTGCCAGCTTTTCAGCTAATTCCATGTATATTTCTTCGTAACTGGGCTTTACCATATTGAGTTCAAAGTTATAAGTTATAAGTTATAAGAGAAAGAATATTTGAATTATGTGTTTAATTTCATTGCCTAACAAGCCAGTATTATATTCAACACCTTCGGAGTTGTAGCTACATCTATCTTTACTATTATTCATATTTGGACCCTTTCAGGGTCGTATTTTAAAACAAAAAAGGCAAAGAAAACTAATTCTTTGCCTTTTTCTATTTACTTCTTTTGCTTCTCACTTCGGCTCCCTCAGTGTAAACTTTTACGCTCGAAGTGACAGACTCATAATGAATAATTATTTTGCTAGTAATGTTTTACCTAAACGTTTACGTTCATTTTCCTC
The DNA here is from genome assembly GCA_031428235.1 of Bacteroidia bacterium. Taxonomy (GTDB): domain Bacteria; phylum Bacteroidota; class Bacteroidia; order B-17B0; family Aurantibacillaceae; genus UBA4416. The sequence goes on from JANPOX010000229.1 coordinate 5,268, forward strand.
TAAATAAATTTTACGTAAACGGATAAATTTAGGGGTAATCTCAACGTATTCGTCACCCTGGATATATTCCATAGCTTCCTCTAAACTGAAATTAATTTTTGGAACAATACGCATTTTATCATCCGTACCTGAAGCACGCATGTTTGTTAATTGTTTTTCTGTACAAATATTTACTACTAAATCATCAGGACGGATATGTTCACCAATGATCATTCCCGGGTAAATCTCGTCTCCTGCTTCCACAAAAAACTTACCGCGATCCTGTAATTTATCAATTGAATATGCTACTGCAGTTCCTTTATCCTTAGATATTAATACACCGGCAATACGACTAGGAATCGGCCCTTTCCAAGGTTCGTAAGCTTTAAAACGGTGAGCCATGATAGCCTCGCCGGCCGTTGCAGTTAATACGTTATTACGTAAGCCAATAATACCACGAGCAGGAATTTCAAACTCTATGTGAGTTAAATCTCCTTTTGCTTCCATTAGTAATAAATTACCTTTACGTTGAGTAACCAAATCAATTACTTTACTAGCAGATTCCTGAGGAACATCAACCGTTAAAACCTCAATTGGTTCACATTTTTTACCATCAATTTCTTTAACAATAACTTGTGGCTGCCCTAACTGTAATTCATACCCCTCACGACGCATGGTTTCAATTAAAACCGACAAATGAAGAATACCACGGCCATAAACCAAATAAGAATCAGGAGAAGATGTTTCTTCAACACGCATAGCCAGGTTCTTTTCAAGTTCCTTGTATAAACGGTCACGTAAGTGACGTGAAGTAACAAATTTACCATCTCTACCAAAGAAAGGAGAGTTGTTAATTGTAAACAACATGCTCATGGTTGGTTCATCAATTTTCATTGTAGGCATTGCTTCAGGAGCATCAAAATCAGCAACAGTATCGCCAATTTCAAAACCGTCGATACCAGTAAATGCACAAATATCACCTATTTGAACTTCAGTAACTTTAACTTTACCTAATCCTTCAAACACGTATAATTCTTTAATTCTTGATTTTTGAATTCTACCATCACGTTTTACAACACTTACCGGCATATTTTCTTTTATGATACCACGAAATACACGACCCACGGCGATACGGCCAATGAAAGACGAATAATCCAAAGAGGTAATTTGAATTTGTAAAGATCCAACACGCTCCGGAGCTGTAGGAATATTTTCTAAGATTGTATCTAATAAATAAGTTACATCTGTTGTCGCCGTTTTATAATCCGGTCCCATCCAGCCTTGCTTACTTGAACCAAACACAGTAGGGAAATTTAATTGATCTTCAGACGCTTCTAAGTTAAAGAATAAGTCAAAAACCTGATCGTGTACTTCATCAGGACGACAGTTTGGTTTATCTACTTTGTTTACTACAACAATGGCTTTTTTACCGGCTGCAATGGCTTTTTGAGTAACAAAACGCGTTTGAGGCATTGGGCCTTCAAAAGCATCTACTAACAAAATAACTCCATCTGCCATGTTTAACGTACGTTCAACTTCACCGCCAAAATCCGCGTGACCCGGTGTGTCAATAATGTTGATTTTTGTTCCTTTGTACATTACAGAAACGTTTTTAGCCAAAATGGTAATACCACGTTCGCGCTCTAAGTCGTTATTATCAAGGATCAATTCTCCTGAAGCCTGATTTTCTCTGAATAAATTACACTGGTGTAAAATTTTATCTACTAATGTTGTTTTCCCGTGATCGACATGGGCAATAATGGCAATGTTTCTGATTTCTGACATGGTATATTTTAATAAGGCGGCAAAATTACGACTTTTATGTGAGAAACCAAGTTTATCTTGTTGAAAATCTATGCTTTATCGTTAAATAAATCATAATTTCTGACTAGCAAGATGATTTTTGGGATTTAAGTCAATTACAAATTGTTATGCTAATTTTGAGCAGTGTTAAAAAATTTGTCCAATTCGCTTAAATACCTTTTATTTTTTATAATCACGGCGATCGGGGCTATTATATTTTCCTGCCACACACCGGAAGGAAATACAACACGCAATAATGATTTAAAAACAGATACTCTACTATATCTGAATCATTCAGATTCTGCACGCTATGTTGGCATTAACACGTGTAAATCTTGTCACCAGAATATTTATAATACTTACATTAAAACAGGTATGGGTAAATCTTTTGATTTGGCCAGTAAACAAAAGTCTTCAGGTGATTATCATAATTCTGTTATTTATGATAAAATTGGTGACTTTTATTACAAAGCATTCTGGCTGAATGATAGTCTTCAATTTTTAGAATACCGTTTAAAAGGAAAAGACACAATTTACAAACGTCAGGAAACAGTTGATTTTATTGTCGGTTCCGGACAACATACTAATTCTCATATTCAATCTGTTAACGGGTATCTGAACCAAATGCCCATGACCTTTTACACACAAAAGAAGAAATGGGACTTGCCACCTGGCTTTGAAAATGGCCATAACAGTCGTTTCATGCGAAAAATAGGATTGGAATGCATGAGTTGCCATAATAACTATCCTGAATTTGTATTGGGTTCTGAAAACAAATTTACGTCGGTACCGGAAGGAATAAATTGTGAACGATGCCACGGTCCCGGAAGTATTCATGTTCAACAACGACGAACAGGAAGCAGAATTGATACTTCAAAATACATTGATTACAGTATTGTAAACCCTGCCAAATTAAGCATTGATGCACAATTTGATATTTGTCAAAGATGTCATTTACAGGGTAACACAATTTTAAAAGAAGGGAAATCGTTTTACGATTTTAAACCGGGCATGAAACTGAGTGATTACATGACCGTGTTTTTACCAAAGTATAAGCACGCAGATGATGAGTTTATTATGGCATCTCATGCAGATCGGTTGAAGCAGAGTCAGTGTTTTATTAAGTCAATGGAGAGTGTGACTTCCCCTTCAAAAGGGGACAACCAAAAACTGAAGCCCTATAAAGATGTAATGACTTGTGTGACTTGTCATAACCCACATGTGAGTGTGAGAGAAACGAATGAGAATGTGTTTAATGATGCGTGTAACAAATGCCATCATGGAGGGACAGAGGACCCTTCGACTCCTGCTTCGACTCCGCTCAGCATGGCAAAGCTCAGGGTGACAGGCGCCTTTGGTTCAACATTAATCTGTAGTAAAAAAGGAATTACAAAATCATCGAACTGCGTGAGCTGTCATATGCCAAAGTCAGGTTCTGTTGATATTCCTCATGTAACGGTTCACGACCATTTCATTCGTAAACCAATGACGCAAAAAGATAAAGCGGCTATCAAAGAATTCATAGGTTTATATGCAATTAATGAAAAAAATCCAAATGCAACTACAAAAGCACGGGCTTATTTAAACCAATATGAAAAGTTTGAAAACAAAGCGCTGTATTTAGATAGTGCGGCTAAATATCTTAAAGATAAATCTGATATTGAACTTAAGGCAAACCTTGAACCGTTAGTTCAACTTTATTTTATTAAAAATGAATTTAATAAAATTATGAATTACGTGAACCGATTAACAGATGCCACTATTTTAAACAATCTGTTAGTCAAAAAATCATACTCAAATGATCATGCGTGGACAAGTTACCGGATTGGCGAAGCCTTTTCTAGTACTGGTGATCTACAGCGTGCAATTAACTTTTACAAAAAAGCGGTTGATTTAGCGCCATTTGTTTTGGATTTTAAAAATAAATATGGCACTGCGTTAGCGGCTAAAGGTTTATTAAACGAGGCTGAGAAAGAATTAAAAGAGATCCTGAAGGAAAACCCAAAAAATGTGTCGGCTTTAAACAATTTAGGCTTTGTGAAATTAAGACAAGGTTATGTAACAGAAGCAGAACAATTGTATTTTAAAGCATTGGCTTTGGATCCGGATTACGAAGCGTTATTATTAAATATTGCAGGATTGTACGCTTACAAAAAAGATTTTATACAATCTGAACTTTACCTGAAACACATTTTAAGACGCAATCCAAAACATCAAAAAGCCAATCAGGCTTTACAGCAAATTAAACAAGTACACTAATATGTCCATTATTAAATCCACCACCTACTCGATTTACATCGGCGATAACAGTTTTAATGCACTGAACAAATTTCTTGAAAAAAATACTTACAGTCGTTATTACATTTTATGTGATGAACATACTTTTGAATATTGCCTGCCAACCTTATTATTTCAATCTCCGAAATTAAATGAGGCCGAAATTATTGAATTGGAAAGTGGGGAAGATAAAAAAACATTGGAAACCTGTTCGCAGGTCTGGGGTGCGCTCACGGATACCGGAGCTGATAAAAAAAGCCTGCTCATTAATTTAGGTGGCGGCGTAGTGAGTGATCTGGGGGGCTTTGTGGCTTCCACCTATAAACGGGGAATGGATTTTATTAATATACCAACCACTTTACTCAGCATGGTAGATGCCAGTGTTGGAGGTAAGACAGGTGTTGATTTTGAAGGCATTAAAAATCATATTGGCACAACCTGTGAGCCTAAAGGTGTTTTTGTGAATCCAGGATTTCTAGAAACTTTATCTGAGAGGCAGATAAAAAATGGCTATGCTGAAATAATAAAAATTGCATTAATAGCAGATGCCACTTTTTGGAAAGAATTAAAAAAATTAAAAACGTGCACAGAATTCAGTTCAGAAAATGTTATTACTAAAGCTATTGAATTAAAAAATGCTATCGTTAAAAAAGACTTACATGAAAAAAATCTCCGCAAATCTTTAAACTTTGGTCATAATATCGGTCATGCCTTGGAAAGCGCCTTAATTGAGCAACAAAAAGACATTTTACATGGTGAAGCTATTGCTGCAGGGATGATTATGGAATCTGAAATTGCCTATCAATTGAAGCGTATTGGTAAAAAAGATCTTGAGGAAATTACAAAATATGTTGCAGCCGTTTATAAAAAAATAAAAGTTACTGCTCAAACAGAAAACCTTCTTTTAAAATACATCTTGCATGATAAAAAAAATCAAGGAGGATCATTATGTTTCGCATTACCAAATAAACTAGGATATTACAAGCTATACTGCGGAGTTACTATCGAAATGATTAAAAGTATACTCAACAAATATTAAGTAGTACTTGAATTGCAAACGATCACAATAATTTATGTTACTTAAAATTTCGCTATGATTTAAAATTTTATCCCGATCACACAAACATCGTCCACCTGCTCAAGGTCACCTCGCCATCTCTCAAACTCAGTATTCAAAAGTTGTTCCTGCTGCTGAATTGGCTTTATTGAATTCAATAATAAAAATTCTTCCAGTTGTTTGTATTTATATTTTTTACCCTTTTCTCCTCCAAACTGATCGGCATAACCATCGGAAAACAAATACACACAATCACCAGGACTAACAAGAATCTTTGAGGTTTGAAAAGGCTTTAACTGTTCCTCGTAAAAGCTTCCGATTGGATGCTTATTTCCTTTAATAATATTTATCTGATTGTCAGTGACATGATAAACAATGGTATTCGCACCGGCAAACAGCAATTCATTTTTTTCTTTATTCCATTTGCATAAAGAGATTTCCATTCCATCCTTCACGGCACTCTCCTCAAAAGTTTGTTTTAACGTTTCCGTCAAATCGATATTAACTCGGTTAAGGATCTCCGCCGGATCATTGCATTTATTTTGATGAATGGCTTTATTGAGTAAATTAAAACCCACTATGCTCATAAAGGCTCCAGGAACACCATGACCAGTACAATCAACTACAGCTACATAAACAGAATCATCCCTTCCTTTTTCCACCCAATAAAAATCACCACTGACGATATCCTTGGGCTTAAACAACACAAAAGATTGCGGTAATAAATTTGAGAAATGATTTGCTGAAGGAAATATAGCTTCCTGTATTCTTTTTGCATATTTAATACTATCTGTAATATCCTTGTTTCTTTCAGTCAATTCACGGTATGCCTTATCAATAATTGTTTTTTGGAATTCAATGGCTTTGTTCTTTACGCTAAATTCTTCCGCAACCTGTTTCTTTTCTTTAAAGCGTTTTAATAAAAGAATGGCCAATAGTAAAATAAATATCCCCACTATAGAAATAATGATGATTGAATAATTTTTCTTTTTTAGTTTTTCTTTGTTTTCTATTTCTTTTAATTCCTGTGATAATTTTATTTCGGAGAGTTCAACCTCCTTTTCCTTATTTTTAAATTTTGCTTCCAGTTCCGCAATCTGGTTAGCATTATCCATATTCCTTAAACTATCTTTTAAGTCCATTAATTTATTAATGATGACGTTAGCGTTTTTGTAATCTCCTTTTAACTCATAAGCATCTTTTAAATTATAGTATGCTGACTTCACATCCTCTTTAGCACCTAAACGATTAGCAATTGACAAAACACGTTGTGAAATAGCAATCGCTTCTGAGGGATTGTTTTGAGCAATAAAAATACTTCCGAGGTTTCCCATGCTGGCTAGCATCCCAATAGAATCATGGAGACTTTCTCTAATTTTGTAGCTTCTTAAATTATACGATTTGGCCTGAGAAAAATCTCCTTTTTGTTTAAATATCAAAGACATATTGTCTAAACAAGCAGCCGTTTGTGCAGGTTTTTTTCCATTATCAAAAATGGTTAAAGCTTTTTTGTAATATATTAAAGCCTGCTCAATTTCTTTTTTCTCATCAAACAGAATTGCTAAATTTCCATAACTGGCTCCTAGCCCACTCATATCGTTTAATTCCAGGCAAATCTGAATATTCTTCTTGTAATATTCTTCTGCCTTATCATAAAAGCCCTGATACCAATAAATAACACCCATAGCGGTATAACACTGTGCGAGTTTAGGCTTGTTCTTATTTTTTTTACTAATGTCGGTAGCTATTAAAAAACAATGCAAGGCCTCTTTATATTTCCCGTTAGCTTCGTTAGCATAACCTATAAGCATGTTCGATTCGGCAATCAGACTTTCATCACCTAGTTTTTTTGACATCTGCAATGCAATGCTACCGCAGGAAAAAGCTGAATCAATATTATGGCGCAATATTTCTTCTCCATAAATTAAAAGTGCTGCAGTTTTTTGCTTTGGATCTGCCACTTTTTTATACTGAGTATAAAGGCTATCGAGGTTCTGAGAGAATACAGAACCGGTTGATAATACAATTAATATGTAGAGTAATGATTTAATAGATATTCCTGATCTTCTTTACTAAGGTAGAATTAAATGTTAATTTAAAAAAACAAAGGTCATATTCTGATGCCGATAATACTTATCAAATCAGAGGAAAGATCATATTATCAGCCATTCGCTAAATACGAACACCAACAATACATACGTCATCCACCTGCTCCAAACCGCCTTTCCAATTCTCAAAAACTTCATCCAATTTCTGTCTTTGAATTTCCATAGGTTCATGAGCAATCGATAATAACAATTCTTCCAATTGCTTATACTTGAATTTTTTACCTTTAGGTCCGCCAAATTGGTCAGGGAAACCATCTGTCAACGTATAAACCACGTCTCCCTTTTCTAATTCCACTTCGTGTTGCGTGAAAGATACAGTGTCTTTATCATGCTTACCAACCGGCATTCTATCTGAAGCTAAAGCAATAAAGGTTTTATTCCTTACAATCCATATAGGATTATTGGCCGCAGCATAAACTAATTTTTTATTTGCGAAATC
>JANPOX010000230.1:0-2741 GCA_031428235.1 Bacteroidia bacterium
ATACAATTTTTTGGCTTTAAAAATTGTATACAGCTATCCAATAAAAAATCTGAAACAAACGTTTCTCCAAACAAAAATTGTATTGCTTTTATAAACTACGATTACAAAAACGATATAGAAACGTTTTCTGAAAAAGAAAACAATCCCCTTGTATTCCCTAAACAATTATTTATTGAAGTGGAAGAAACCATTTTAATAGATGAAGGGATATTTGATAACATTGAAACATCGCAACAATCTGTTGAAATTACACCAACTGTTACCAAAGAAGAATACATAAAAAAAGTAAACACTTTAAAACAACATATACAACAAGGTGATATTTATGAAATAAACTATTGCATTACTTTTGAAGCGCATAATGTTACAATAAATCCCATTGCTATTTATCAAAAATTAAATACAATAAGCAAAGCGCCATACTCTGCTTTGGCAAAAATGGATACACAATACATTATTTCATCCAGTCCGGAATTATTTTTGAAGAAAAAAGGAAATCACTTAGTCACCAAACCAATAAAAGGAACCGCTAAACGTTCTTCAAATAAAATTGAAGACGATGCAATTAAAACCGAATTGCAAATAAATTTAAAAGAGCGTAACGAAAATGTGATGATAGTGGATGTTGCCCGAAATGATTTATCCCATCTTGCTAAAAAAGGGACTGTTAAAGTTGACAAACTCTGCGATATTGAATCCTTTGAACAAGTACATCAAATGGTGAGCACCGTTACTTGCGAATTAAAATCCAATACTTCTTTTGATGATATAATAAAAGCAACCTTCCCGATGGCCAGCATGACGGGCGCTCCAAAAATCAAAGCCATGGAATTAATTAATGATTATGAATTATATAATCGCGGACCGTATTCAGGCACTTTAGGTTATATAGAAGAAAATGGAGATTTTGATCTAAGTGTTTTAATTCGCAGTATTTTTTATGATGAGGAAAAACAATATTTGAGTTTTACTGTAGGTAGTGCCATCACCGCTATGTGTAATGCGGAAGATGAATACCAAGAATGTTTATTGAAAGCAAAAGCAATGAGGGAGGTTTTGAAATCTTAGTTTATAGTCCCGCAGATTTCGCAAATATTCGCAGATTTAAAAAATTGAAAAGGATACAAAACTTTACTCCACAATCAAGGTATTATTAGCAATCTTTTTATTCTTATCTACTAAGTTTAATATATAGTGTCCTGGTGCTAAATCTGAAACACTAATACTATTTTCGGAATTTAAATTAGCAAAGCTTTTAACGATCTTACCCTGTATATCATATATTTGGATAAGTGTTGATGCGCTAATTTTATAATTACTAATTGTAACATTTAATACGGAGGTAGTAGGGTTAGGAAACAATAATAGTTGTACGTCTTTAGTTTTTTTAGCATCGCTCACTCCCGTTAAAATATTACTTTGCCCGTTTGCAAAAACATATTCACCTAACTTCAAAGTATCTGCAGTAAAAAAACCTATACGTGATGAAATTTTAAACTTAGTATAGTTTGCTACTTCTTTCCAGTCATCAGCAGCATTTTTGCGATATAATAAAATAATACTGTCGCCATTTACTACTGTTAAGCATGTATCCAAATAGCTATTACCACTCATAGATTTATTTCCATCATAATTCAACCTTATTTTACTTACAAAACCAGGAGAAAGGATACCCTCAATTTTCCAGTAATGCTGAGAATTTAAACGGAAATTATAAATATTATTTTTAAAAGGATCGGCTTTTGCTATGTTATGCTCAACTCTGATATAAGAAGAATCAATTCCTTTGTTTGAAACAATAAAAGTTGCTCGTCCTAATGTATAAGTAACAGTAGCATTTGTTTTAATGGTTTTATACTCAGAAGAAATGGCATCACTTATTTTTGAACCTACATTCATACCCGTATAAACGGGATTTATATTCGTATTAACCGTAAAAGACTGTGTGGCTCCCGACATCATAATTTTTTTTATTTCTTTATTCCATGCAGTATTCATAAAAGTTACTTCCAAAGGAACATTAGAATATAAAGCCGGCGCACCAAACAATTTTTGTTTTATATATACTACAGAAGTAAAAGGAGCAGCTGTTCCGGTGGTTTTAACGGAGTCGATGGAGAAATGCGGCCAACCACCATTCATAACCCAGTTATCAAAAAAGGGTACTAAATTTTGACCTGATGAAGTTTGTAACAAATCTCTGAACTCAAGGCTATTCATACTTTTATAAGCTTTTTGCTGAAGCACATATTTTAATCCGGCAAAAAAAGCAGTATCGCCCATATAACTTCTTAAGGTATGTGCCACATCAGCTCCTTTGCGATACACATGGTCGCCATAGGTATAAGCATGAGGAACACCGGAGATAGCCCTGAAACCTTTTTCTTTTAAATGAACAAATTTAATGAGCTCATCATGAATGAGTTTTACCTCAGCGAGATATTTTGAATAACTATAAGTCCACTCTAAAAAAAGACGCTCACTGTAACTTGCCATACCTTCATTCAGCCACATATCTTCCTGTGTTTCACAAGTCATGAGATCTCCCCACCAGTGATGCGATAATTCATGTGCCATTAGTTGAGACTCATAAGCGATTGAAGTTGCAGCCTGCGGGTATGAAATGTTAGTGGCATGTTCCATGGCTCCACTATTAAAAGGAACCAGGCAATACCCCACTCTGTTCCAAACATACGGACCGTAATAATTTTCGTATCCTAAAATGGCATCCGGTAAATGTA
>JANPOX010000231.1:0-1601 GCA_031428235.1 Bacteroidia bacterium
AAAAATTCGAGAGGACTTAGGGCTTTTACATTCAAAGATTTTCCTATTACAGACATTGGTAACATAAAAATCAACTCCTTAACTGGTAGCTGGGGTAATGTTTCAAGCAAAGGAATAGAATTAAATTGGAATGTTCCGAAATATACCAATTATGTTTATTCTCTCGAAAAAGCCATTTATTCTCCTATTTACTTTGTAGAAATAGGTTTAGTTAATGGCTCAAAATTTAATGACTACAAAGTAAAAAAAGGAGTTAGTTATTTTTACCGCTTAAGAATCAAAGGCGATGGTACGAACTCTGCTTACAGCAATATTATTGAGGTTAAACCCCCTGTTGATTACATAATCCCTTTTTCTGTAAGTACAGACGAGTTGATGATGTTTCCAAACCCGGTTCAAAGAGGGAATGAATTGAAAATTGTTGCTTTGTTTGGTAATCCAATTAAAAAAATTAAATTGGTAAATTTCAATGGTAGCATTGTAGAAGAAATAATTGGAAATCCTGCTCAAAATCAATACATCATAAATACAACTGACCTTAATTTGGGAATGTATATTATTGAAACAATTTTAGAGGATAATACAAAATTAATTAAGAAATTTGTAGTGGAGTAGATAAAAAATGTCTGCGATTTATTCGATTGACGATTATTGATAGCCAATCTTCGTAATCGGAGCGACAAACTACTCTTCATTCTCAAATTCAAAAATCTTATTGAATGTTTATCAACTTTACAAAAAAACTTCTACTTTTTATTAGTCCATTATTGGTATTGCTACTTAGCTATGTCATTTTCGACCCATTCCAAATCCTTCGCAAATATGAAGCATATCCCGATAATTTTGCTAAAAGTTTAAACCGAGACCGCATTAGTACACAAGTTTTTTTAAATAATAATAACAAATATCACTACAAATCTTTCATTTTTGGAAGTTCAAGGTCAAGTGTATTCTATGCACGTAATTGGGGAAAACATATAAACGATTCTATACCTTATCATTTTGATGCATCGTGTGAAACCGTTTCTGGAATTGCAACTAAATTAAAGTTCATAGAAAAACATGGTAATACAATCGAAAATGCTTTATTTGTCTTAGACCGAAGTAATTTTGCTTACGAACAGGATACTTTAGGAAGTGTTTTTGTACAGGATTACCGTGTGAGTGGACTATCTTGGTGGAAATACCACCTAATTTTCGTAAATACGTACTTCTCTAAAGGTTTTTTTGTGAGCTTTTACGACTATCTACTTTTTAACGATTTCAGAAATTATATGCGTAGTTTTCTCGAATTTCGTAAAATTAATTATACATCTGTTGTCAATGATTTTGTGTTTACGAGTTATATTGAGCAAATCAAGCGTGATTCGGTCAATTATTACAATCAGCCTAACTTTTTTTATGAAAGAAATAAAGAGAAACAATTAGGAGGTAAAGTTATAAAACCCTATCAATTAAAATATCTTCAGCAGATTAAAGAGGTTTTAGCAAGGCAACAAACGCAATTCAAAATCGTACTGGGACCTACTTATGACCAATCATATTTTAATGAATATGATAAGCAAATTCTGACTCAATACTTTGGCAAGGAAAACATCTAC
>JANPOX010000232.1:0-6498 GCA_031428235.1 Bacteroidia bacterium
AGAAAAACATTTGTATGTCGTTTGTCTTTTTGAATTTGACAAAAGAGATTTTTTACTTCCATTTTATCACCTTCCAGAATTTGCACAAATTCATGATTGTAATATAATAGGCATCCTGTTATGCCATGTGAAGAATTCCAATTTTTGGATGTGTTTAGGATATCTAATATATCTGAAGATTTAAGAGTTTCCTGGGCAGTTGACCTATAAATTAATTCAAACATGTTATTTATTTAATAAACTTTAATATCATAAATTAAAAAGAAGTGGCTCCGGTAGGAATCGAACCTACATCAAACGTTTAGGAAACTCCAAATTTTAGTTCTATTTTATACCTTAACCTATTAATTGTCAAATATATAAAATTTATCTTGATTTTCATTTGTGAGATATTTGTGAGATTAAAATACTCAAAATATGGAAATGGGGTTAACATTTAAATAAAAAGACAACGATACAGTGAAGTTTTGTATTCAGAAAAGTTCGAGTCCCGTCCGGACCGAAAAAAGCCCATTTAACTTTGTTAGGAACATTTCGGTAGAAAACGGTTTCAAAGCCCAAACTAAAATTTAGCTGCAATCCGTTATGTGTCAGCGTTAGACGAGAACCGAAAAACTGCGTATAGACAAACGTTACCAGTAATAACCGCGGATGACTCTCCAAGACAAACATTCTATTCAAACAAACTACTCCTTAACAAATTCATTTGCGTTTGACCAATCGGTAATAAATAATCATTGAAAATGAAAAAGCACCGACATTTGTGACAGCCGACAAGAACGTAATTTCTTCAAAAAATATAGACCAAGAGACAGCAACAATAGACAGTAATACTAAAGTTATTATATAGAAGGACTTCTTATTTGAAAAGAATCTTTCTAAGAAAGAGAAAATAAACAATCTCGAAAACAAGTAAGTAGCTATGAAGACAACAATAGAAAATATTGGAAGAAAATAAATATAAACCCAAATTGATTCCTTCCAACTGCCGACCTGTGGTCTTGATATTACTATCACCCATACCAAACCAATAACCGAACTTATTAGAGTATTTCTTAATCTGCGAAATATACTTCCTTCTCTATCCAAAATTTATATTTAGTAAAGTTACTAATTTTTCTTAATTGGCTTTTTACCAGTAGAGACATAAGCTAAAGGTACCTGTATGTCGGTTACAACTGGTAACAGCAGTTAAATTTAATTTGGCATTCGGCTTCGGCATTTGCAAAAGCGGTAGACAATTAATTAATTTTCGCTTTGCAAATGTCTAATAAACATTTAGCTTTGTTAGGAAGCATTTCGGTAGAGAGCGATTTCAAAGCCCAAACTGAAATTTAGCTGCAATCCGTTAGCGGTAATAGTTAGACACTCCAACAGTATGAAAATTTCGACAACAATATTTATCCTTTTTCTAACCCACATATTGTTTGGACAAATAATGACAGATCCAAAATTGACAAAGACGACAAATGACATTGCCATTATTCAAGACTCCATTGTTAAATTATTAAATAAGACTAACTCAATTACCATCAAGACCTGCGACGATTATAGTGAATTTTATCTAACAAAAGACAGTCTTAATTGGAAAGGATATTTCATAAAAAGTCTGCTTGTAGGAGGAGTGACGCCAACTACATTTGGTGTGAAAAATGGAGTTGCATATGAAGCAAAACCAATGTTAACTTCAATCGTATTATTTAATGCAGACACTTTATACAAACTATTAGTTAAAAATGGAATAAATACTATCAAACAATTAACAGAAGTTGAACTTGAAAATGAATTTAATAAAGTACAAAAATCACCGGACAAAAATATGCGTTATGGTTTGCCTGGAAGTTCGCATGATTGTAATATGACAATCGTTCTAAAAACAAATAATACGAAACAAGTATCATATAGAAACGTCCTTGTTAGTGAAAAAAAATTACATAGTATATTGACACTAAAAACATTTTATAATATAAGGGAGCTGTTATCGAAAGAAATTGAAAACTACAACCGCTAACCGCACCTAAATTTAATTTGGGAATTGGTCTTCGGCATTTGCAAAAGCGGTCGCTCCCGCGAAAGACATTTATTTTCGCTTTGCAAATGTCCAATAAACATTTAGCTTTGTCAGTAGCTATTCGGTAGAAAACGGTTTCAAATCCCGCACTTCTTATAGCTGCAATCCGTTAGCGGCAATTTAAATGACAACATTAAGCTATTTTAATCAGGGAACAAAACTTAGTAAGCGACAGATTAACATTGTTGACTTCTTTAACGTCAAAGACCTTTTGTTTCAAAGAGGATTTGAAGATATTACAGAAGGAACCATAGAAGAAACCTTGTTGAATGCAACTTCTAACCCTATATTTAAATTAGATGATAATAATGTTCATAATCGGACAAACTTCGTGGATTTCATTGAAAGGTTTAGCGACAAAAACTTTCGACTTCGTATAAGAAATATGGTCTTAGGAAAAAATGATAATACAGCCTTCGAAGATCACTTTATTTTTAGTTCTTCGACCGAAAATGAAAAGAGATATTCTAACACTGTTGAGCTTTTAATTGCCTATTTATGTATTAAAGAATTAAAGGCGTTGTCTGCGAGTTACGGAGTAAAAATTAAGAACGCTCCCGACGGTAGCGACTTTGATTGTTTAGCTAACTTTCAAAATTCACTTTTTCATTTTGAAATTAAATCAGGAAACATCAAAAATATTGACGAAGCCCCTCTTAAAAATTTCCTAAACCGACACAATTTTTTATCGCCTAATGCTTCCATTCTGTTCTTAGATTATCAGAGTGGTAATAAGTCGGAGATAGATAATTTGGTTTTGAAATTTAAAAATTTACCCGTTGGTCCTCTAAGGAAAATCGACAAGATTATTAAAATAACTGATGGACAAAGGAAATTTTACGCATTAGATGGAGATATCCTCGTTGTAGACTTGCACAACAACGGAGACATTCTTTCTAATCTAAGAAGTGCTGTTCAATATTTTCATAGATACAATTCATTTAGTAGTACAATGACATACCATTTAATTAACCCAGCGGACATGGGCTATATAGCGACCGAACTTGAACAGACAAAATAAAGAGCCGCTAACCGCACCTATAAAAAATGCGGTATTGGGCTTCGGCATTTGCAAAAGCGGTAGACAATTTTTAATTTTTTGTTTTGCATTTTCAGCACAGTTTTACTCATTTCCCGTCGCTCAGTCAATGGCGCGGTAACTTGATTTTCCATAATAATTCCATCAAAGTGTTCGACTTCCTTTGGGATATCAACAAAAAAGCCACTGATAATCAGAGGCTTATGTATCGTGGGCCCGGAGAGATTCGAACTAATTCCTTTTATAATTGATTACAGGCACTTTGAAAAATTAATGAGCGTGTACTGAAACATAAGTGAAACAAAAACAATAAGATAGTATCGTCAATAAGTTTAATCGGCTTCTGTTCCATTATTTAACTATTAATAATTAACTTTAAAATTGAATCCAACTAAAACAATCTGAATTATATTAAATATGGCGACGAATATTCGACCTTCTAAAAGACTAATTGGGCAACCTATAGCAAATGACTGGAAAGTAAATTCTGAATATATTCCAAACCATTCAGAAGGAAACATTAAAAAAAATATATCTACTACTTGTTATATTGTGGAAAAAAATGGTCAAAAAGGATTTTTAAAAGCATTTGACTATTTTGAACTACAAAATGCAGGTGGGAGTGACTTATTTAATTTATTTCATCATAAATATACACGAGAATTAGCAATGTTCAAGAAGTGTGAAAAGTTGAAGGTTCCATCTGTTGTTAAACTTTTAGATCATGGTAGTTATTTTTTTAAATCAAATGATATTAACGAACGTGTTGATTATTTCATCCTAGAATATTCGAAAGACGATAATGTTTTAAGTTGCTATGAAAGCGGGAGTTTAGAAGAGTTTTCGAAAAAATTTCAGGCTTTGATTGATCTATTTGAGGGACTAGAATCCTTACATTCAAATGGTATAATGCACCTTGATATTAAGGCTGCGAATTTAGTATATTTTATTGAAGAGAGATTAACTAAAATAACAGATTTTGGGAGCGCAAGACAGTATATGCCTGAAGTTGACGATGAAGATATTTTGAACGACCTTAGATCAATAAATCTAACAAGGCTATATGCTCCGCCTGAACATTTTTATAGAAATTTAGATTGGACATTAGATTTTAATGAATATCGAAAAAAAATTGATCTGTATTTAGCAGGAAATGTAATTGTGAAACTTTTTACTAATTTTAGCTTCACGACTTTTCTAAATGAAGCAATAACAGATCCCTCTAGATGGGCTCACGAACATAATATTGGTAAAATGGAACAACTTTTGCCGATATTAACATCAGCAGCCTCTCGTGTTTACTTAATGATAGAAGATAAAATAAATTTAATTAATAATGAATGTGGTAACCCATTAAGTAGTTCACAAATAGATAGCTTAATACAAATAATTGCAGAATTATGTGATCCAGACCCAAAAAAAAGAGGTCATCCTAAAGAACTATCAAGAATAACAGTTAGTGATGGATTGTATAGATATAAAGATAAATTTTCTTCTTACAGAAATTCATGTCAAAATAAAAATAATTAAATGGCCGGACTGATTTACTATACCGATAAAAGAAGAGTTATTCCTAAACTAGAAAGGACAGGAACATATCTAGAGACAATTAATGTTACCAATCCCCTTATAAAGAAAACAAAAAGTAATAGATTCGAACCTGAATTTATCATAAATGATGAAGACTTGTTTTCAAAAATAGAAGAATGGAAAAAAACAAAAAGCCATTCTCTGGCAGGAGAAATTATCTCTCAAGCTCTTTTAACAAATATGTCAAATGAAATTGCTGAAATAAAAAAACATCTTATTTCCTCCTCACCAAATGATCAAGTTTTAAATTTTTTGTTTGGAGACAAAAAAGTTATACACTCAATTAATGACCAAATTGAGTACAATCATAAAAAATTAAAGATTGAACCGAATGATTCTCTTACATGGACAGACCAAGCTATTAATCATTTAGAAAAAAGTAATAGAGATGATGCAATAAAATGCATTGAAAGAGCATTATCAATAAATAAAGACGTAGGTTTTATAGTTCGTAATGCGTCGAGGATTTTCAGTTTAACTGGCGATAATGGTAGAGCGATAAAAGTATTGAAAAATTCTGAATATTATGAATACGACCCTCAAATATTATCAGCTGAAATTTCGTTTTCGGAAATTGAAGAAAGAAGGACAAAAGGAATTGACTTGGGGCACAAGCTTATAAAAAAAGAAACATACAAGAATAATGAAAAAACTGAATTAGCAAGTACACTAGGTACAATTGAACATTTTAAAGGAGACCATAAAAAATCTGATACATTATTTGAGCTTTCTCTAAGAGAGCCAAATGCGAATTCAATTGAACAATCAATGTGGTATAAAAAGGATTTTAATACAATTAAAAAATTTAACGATTTTAAAACAAATGAAATTTTAACTCATCAACATTCCATTAAGCAAGAATATTCTAAAGCATTAGAATTTGCCCTAAAATGGAGAGATGATGAACCGTATTCAACAAGACCATATAAATTAGCATCTCAATTAAGCGGTGTATTATTAGGAGACTATTCGAAAGCAAGTGAATACACTATTAATGGCATAAATTCTCAAAAAGAAATAAAAGGAGATAGCTATAGTGAAAAAGAAAATTTATCAAACAGTAATGATATTGCATACTATCTTTTAAAAGCTAATAAAGTTGAAGAAGCAGAAGAATATATTTCTCCTTTTTTTAATGTGATTAGTAAAGCAACAAAATATGAATCACATGAGGCTGCGTTAGTTGCAACATTTGGATTGTTAGCATATAAACATGGTAATAACGAATTAGGTAAATCTTTATATAAAAAAACCATTAAGTCTTTTACTGAAATAAAAGAGTTTTATTGCTTAAGCTCTGCATTTTTAAATTACTTCGATGAAGAAATTAATTTTATTAATGATTTAGATTCCTTAAGTTCATTAAAAAAAGAGTTAGAAGATGTTGTAAATGATAGTTCTCAAGATGATTTAAAGTTTAGAAAAAACAATTCACTTAAGTTATTAGGCGAAAGAGTAGTAAAAATAAAAGAAACAAAAATCTAGAACCGCATGAGCGAATTAGATGAATTATTTGTTAACTGCAAAGAATATATAAATATATTACGAAACGGTGAAACAGGATGTTTTTTAATAAGAGGTATTCCTGATTATGAAATACAAATTAAGTCATTCACAAAATCAATATCCTTTAGAAAACCTAAAGATATGCCTCAGAAATTACATGATGAATTAAATGAGCATTTCGAGAAAATTTTTGGGTGGCCTGTTCGTAATGGTCTATTCTCTTATTCATCAAAAAAGAATATTGAAAATTTACAATTAAGCTATGGCAAACCTTATTTATTGTTTCCTTGCG
>JANPOX010000233.1:0-2997 GCA_031428235.1 Bacteroidia bacterium
AGAAGTAAAACATTTTTGGCCAATGATTCGTAAGGCGGCAGGTTTCCTTGCTAAAAATGGACCAATGACTGAACAAGATCGATGGGAAGAAAATGCAGGTTTTTCAACATTTACTTTGGCCGTTGAAATTTCTGCGCTATTGGTAGCAGCTGAATATGCTGTATTTAATAATGAACCACAACTAGCGGAATTTTTAAGAGAAACAGCTGATTCATGGAATTCAAGTATAGAAAGGTGGACTTATGTAACCGGATCAGATCTGGCAAAATTTGTTGGTGTTGAAGGTTATTATGTTCGGATCAGTTCAAAAGAAAAATTAGATTCTGACATTCATGAAGACGATCTTCTTAGAATTTCCAATCGTCCTCCCGGAGAAAATATATGTCCTGCTCACGAAATGGTAAGTCCTGATGCATTGGCACTGGTTCGATATGGCTTACGAGCTGCAAACGACCCGCGTATTTTAAATACAATTAAAGTAATTGATGCAACTTTAAAATTTGATCATGCTTTTGGGCCAGTTTGGTACAGATATAATCGTGATGGTTATGGAGAACATGTGGATGGTAGTCCTTTTAATGGAACCGGTATCGGTAGACCATGGCCATTACTAACAGGTGAACGTGCCCATTATGAAGTTGCCGCGGGAAACTATAATGAAGCGGAACGCCTTATGAGAACGATGGAAAATTATGCGAATGAAAACGGTTTATTTCCAGAGCAAATATGGGATTCAGCAGATATCCCTGAATATGGTTTATATAATGGAAAGGCTTCCGGTTCGGCAATGCCATTGGTTTGGGCACATTCTGAATACATTAAATTATGCCGTTCTATCAAAGCAAAAAAAATATTTGATATGCCTTCTCAAACTAAGGAGCGCTATCTTTCACAACATCATACTTCTAATACCATCATATGGAAGTTTAACAATAAGTACAAATATATTCCGAAAGGAAAAATATTACGTATTCATTGCCTGGCTTCTGCAACAGTAAGATGGACTACAGATGATTGGCAAACTACCTCTGATATTACAACGCTCGATTCTGGAGTAGGAATTCATTTTTCGGATTTACCTACAGATAATTTAGAGCATGGCCAGAAAATAGGTTTTACTTTTTATTGGTATGACTCGCAAAAGTGGGAGAACTTTGATTATAGTTTGTGTATTGAAAAAAACCAACAAGTGGATAAGCCAGGCGATGCAATTGTTGATGACAAAAAAATGCGCAACAAGACTAAAATTTATTACCCTTCATAATAGAATATGTGCACCAGGAATAAAATATATGTTTTGATTTTATTTTTTCAATTGGTACTTCTTGTTCCTGGCTTCGCATTGAAATATTCTTTAGATGATCCTAAGCCACCTCTAAGAGATTCTGCAATGTTATTAGTTTCTTATGGTATGGAAAATATTAATAAGCATGATTATAATGAGGCCATTGAATATTTTACACAAGCCCTTGAGCTGGATTCTGGTATAGTAACTGCATACATAAACAGGGCGTATGCAAAAAATAAATTGATGGATTATCAAAGCGCACTCAGTGATTACAATAGAGCTCTTAAGCTGCCACTCACCTGGGAAGAATCATACGAAATCCATTTTAATAAAGGGTTGACTTTAGTTTCTCTTAATAATTTAAAAGGTGCAATGGCAGGATTTAACAATGCCATTAAGTTGAAGCCTGATTATGCAGATGCTTATTATAATCGCAGCATACTTAGAGGGATGACAGGGGATTACGAGGGCGAGTTAAAAGACATTGATAAAGTAATTGCTTTGAAACCCAATGATGCGAATGCCTATAATAGCAGGGGCATTGTAAGGTCGATGATGGGTTTAACACCTGGCGCTATGGAAGATTTTACAAAAGCAATATCACTTGATAAAACAAACACTGATAGTTATTTTAATAGGGGGCTTATCTATTTTCAACAAAAACAATATCATGATGCTCTTAATGATTTTAATGCAGTAATTAAACTTAAGCCTGATGCGGAAGTACTGAACCGTCGTGCGAATGTAAAATGTCGTTTAAAAGATTATCGGGGTGCATTTGAAGATTATAATTACGCAATAAAAATTAGGCCGGCAGATTACCTTGGTTATTTAAACAGAGGCCAGTTAAAATATGAACTAAAAGACTATCAGGCGGCCATAGATGATTATAGTATTGCCATTCAATTGAAACCAGATTGCCCGTTGATTTTCTATTGTCGTGGGCTTGCCCGACGCCAACTAAAAGATCATAAAGGTGAAATTCAGGATTATTCTTATGCTATAGAATTTAAGCCTGATTATGAAAATGCATATAAAGAAAGAGGCGTTGCCAAGTATGAAATTGGTGACAAATTCGGTGGTTGCGAGGATCTTAATAAAGCAGTAAAATACGGAAGCGATGTGGCATACAGTTATCTTATTGAACATTGCCGGTAAAATTAAAATAAATCAAAAAACCAGTTAATTAAAATATGTTTTTATCATCAGTTCTTAAATTTATAAGTCTTTTCGAAGTACGTTTATCTTCTTGGGTTTATTTGATCATCTTTTTTTCCGGGATACTTCAGTATAATACTCTTCTTTCACAAATAAAATTAGAAGAGGAACAAGATATGCGTTACTATGAATTTACTACCCGACGTGAAAAAGATCCGCGCAAATGGAAAAACTTTCGGGATATTTTTCATAAGGATAGGTATCTCATGGGTAAGAATCGGATATTAGGTAGCGTTTCCTACAACACCGGGAGAGTATTGGTTGCAGGAGACAATGGAGAGCCGAAGGAAGAGTATCGTCAAGCATTAGCGTTTAGTACAAGGATTCGTTTTTATGAACAGTTTAGTTTTAATACCACTTTTTTTGTTGATTTTAATAAAAAAGCAGCTGCAAGGTGGATTTCAGATTACTCCTATACTTTAGGCCGATATCATTATAAGGCAAATAAATTTAATTATGGGTATGAAAATTACCTTGATAATAAATATACA
>JANPOX010000234.1:0-7517 GCA_031428235.1 Bacteroidia bacterium
ATTAGAAGACAATTTTCAGTATTTGCCTGAACCAGCCAAACGGTTTTACGGCTATATGACCGAGCGTAACATACTATTTCATTATTCATCCTTAAATGGTATAGAAACTGTTTTAACCCACCTGAGCCAACGAATCCGTAACCGTTTTGAACTTCAAAAAGCCATTCCTATTCTTGAAAAAGAATACAAGGAAATTGAAGAAGAATTTTTCTTGTTTTTTGAAGATTTACAGGCTTATTGCAAATCTCAGCCTGAATTAAAAGAATTATAAATTAAGTTCGTTTTTTAACCACATAGACACATAGTTTTTTAATGTTAAACTATATAACCAATTAAGGTACACATAGCGAATTGAAACAAAGTTTCAATTCTATGAGGTCTTTTAAGAGCTAATATTCTCTATCTTCTACGTGGCTATGTGTTTCATTTTTTTAGCCTAAATCATTATGAGTAATGATATTATTCCTATTTAATATTGATTCTAATTAGTATTTTTGCACCACATTTTTTGAGATTAAAACCAACATGATTACAACAGATTTAGCCATTATAGGAGCAGGCCCAGTGGGACTCTTCGCCATCTTTGAAGCAGGATTATTAAAAATGCGGTGTCATTTAATTGACTATTTGCCACAGGCAGGTGGACAATTATCTGAGATTTATCCTAAAAAACCGATCTATGATATACCTGGTTATCCAAGCGTATTGGCGCAGGAACTGGTAGATAATTTATTGAAGCAGGCTGAACCATTTCACCCAACTTATACATATGGGGAACGAATTGAAACTCTTGAAAAGCGTGGCGACCGTGACTTTTTATTGAAAACAAATTTAGGAACGGAGATCCATGCTAAGGTTGTTGTGATAGCTGGTGGACTCGGATGTTTTGAGCCACGTAAACCAGAAGTTTCAGGATTAAGTGATTTCGAAAATGGAAAAGGAATCAATTACATGATCCTTGATCCTGAAAAATACCGTGGACAACGCATGGTTATCGCCGGCGGCGGAGACAGTGCATTAGACTGGGCTATTTTTTTAAGTGAAGTATGTTCAGAGCTGACATTGGTTCATAGGAGCGAATCTTTTAGGGGAGCACCTGACAGTGTGAATAAAGTAATGAAACTCGCAGAAGAAGGAAAGATCAACTTATTATTGAACACCAATTTACAAACTGTTAGCGGAAAAGAACGTCTTGAATCTGTGTCAATGGTAAACACTAAAACTCATGAATTGCAGATTATTCATACAGATCACTTAATTCCTTTATTTGGTTTAAGTCCTAAACTTGGCCCCATTGAACATTTCGGATTAAATATTGATAAGAGCGCCATTGAGGTAAATACAGATGACTATTCAACCAATATTGAAGGCGTGTATGCTATTGGCGACATTAATACTTATAAAAATAAACTTAAATTAATTCTGTGTGGTTTTCATGAAGCGGCTTTAATGAGCCATAGTGCTTATAAATACATTAACCCAGGTGTGAAATATACCATGAAGTATACCACTGTTCAGGGTGTAAATGAGTTTTAATCCTATTACGATTACTTCAAAAAAAATCCCATTCATTTAATGATGGGATTTTTTTTATGGAATTGATTTTATTTAGTCCATTTTCACAAATTTCTTATAAAAAGTAGATCGATCTGTTTTAAACTCAATGGTATAAACACCACTATTTAATAGGCTGCAATTAATATAATCTGTATTTACAGGAACTATTAACAGTCGTCCATTTTGATCATACACCTTTATGTTTATAAAATTGAAATCAGATGCAAAATATAATTTGGAGCTAACCGGATTTGGATAGATTTCGATACCATTTTTGTTTCCAGTCAAGCTATTAATACCTGTACAGACAGAAACAGAAACATTAATACCTGCTGAATTTGTGCAGCCGTTCATGTCTTCATAATTCACCGTGTAGCTTGTTGATGTTGTGGGAGTACTTACAACCGATTGAGCATTATCCACATTTAAAAAACTATTGGGTGTCCAAGTATAATTGCCAACACCTGCGTTTGCTGTTAACGTAGCAGATTGACCAGTGCATAAAGTTCCGCTTGCGCTCGAAGAAACAGAGAAATTTGGAGCGGATAGAAAAGTAATATCAACAATTTCCTGCAAACCAACTCCAACACAGGTTGTGGAATCGTTATAGCTTAAGGTATAAGAACTTGAGGCTATTGGATTAGCTGTTACTGTTTGACCGGAAGTACTCATTAAATTTCCATTTGAAGAACTTGTCCAGCTATAGCTTGCGTTTGCCAATCCGCCATTTGCAGTTAAAGTTACGGACTGAGAACTACATAAAGTTGATGAAGAAACGGCTGCATTGATAGAGTTAGTATAACCTGAACACGCCACACCATTAATATCTAAAAATACACCAGAATCGAAAATTCCATCACTGTCATCCCAAACACCAATGGTCATCGTATATTGCTGACAAGGAACTACTGAAGTGCTGGCTGTTAAAACAGTAGTTGCTCCGTCATAAACAAGCCCCGGAGGGTCAGCGATATAATATGCACAATTTACACATGGACCGGCATTAGCATTGCCGTTATTCACATTTTGAATAGATACAGGTGTTGTTGTGCCAGGAAGCGTAGCAATATTGGCCTGGTTATAAGTGCCACCAGCTGGGTTGAGACCAGAAATAACAAACCCAAAAACATCATTAATAGTCCCACTAGAATATTCAGGATATTCTTCTGAAGCAAATACATAATTAAGACTTAAAGTAGAACATGATGGAGTGATCATGAAATTGATATAACATCCATCAAAGGTTGTGCCCCCAGATAAAGCATTTCCTAAGGCCGAACCACCACCGCCACTACTTGAGTTATCTGTACTTGCAAAACCACTTGGTGGACCAGCTATGTTTGTTGCACTGCCTGTAGTTAATAAAATACCAGAATTTAAACTTCCACCAAGGGCGGGAGCTCCATTATTAAAAGTAGCGTATGCACCTGAAGGGCATGTAATTGTTAACCCTGTAATAACATTTCCATTACCTTGTAATAAAGATTGAATTTGCGAAATCGTAGGATTAACATTGGATGAAATTTGTGAAGTAGCAGTTTGTATCAACATACAAAAAACAGGAACAAGTATATTTTTTATCATAAAAAATCTTATTTAAATAAATGTATATGTTTTTACCGAGCTTTACAAAAAAACTACGGAATTAGTCCGGATTTTTTAAATTTGCACCATGACAGATATTAAAATCAATATTCAAAACCCAGATCAAACGATTACTACGTTAGAAGCACCAACCGATATGGGTTTAAGCTTAATGGAGTTTTTAAAAGGTAACGATTACGATATTCTGGCAACCTGTGGAGGCATGGCACTATGTGCCACCTGTCATGTGAGTGTGATCAGTGGTTTTGATCAGCTGAATGAGATCTCTGATGATGAATATGCAATGTTAGATACTCTTCCAAACATTACTGATACTTCAAGACTTGGCTGCCAGTTAAAACTTGCGGATAACATGAATAACATCACAGTGAAAATTATGGGCGACGGGATTTAAGTTTCCTTTTTTCTATAAAAATCACCTCTTAACCCAATTATTAAATCATTTTACCAAAAACAGTTACTTTTAAAAATAAAAATATAATCTATGACTAAGAATATCATCACTGCCATCGCCTTTACTTTTTTATCTGTTTCATCAATAGCACAAACTACAGACGAAATTATTTCCAAACATATAGAAGCCATTGGCGGAAAAGAAAATTGGGCCAAAGTAAAATCGATACGTACTGAAGCGACTATCAAAGCGCAGGGAGCTGAAATAAAAGTGGTAAGTACTCAGGTCGATAAAAAAGCAACACGTTCTGATATTTCATTAATGGGTATGACAGGTTATAATATTTTAACAACGACTGAAGGCTGGAATTACATGCCATTTCAGGGGCAAACAAAACCTGAACCAGTTACTGCAGATGATTTAAAAGCCGGACAGGATGAATTAGATATTCAGGATGAATTTTTAACCTATAAAGGTAAAGGTAAAAAATTAGAAGATTTAGGTAAAGATGATTTTGATGGAACAGAATGTTTTAAATTAAAACTGACTGATAAAGATGGCCAGGAAACAACTTTTTTTATTGATCCCTCTAACTATTTCATCATCAAAGAGACCAGTAAAATAAAAGCAAATGGTAAAGAGATGGAAAACTCTTCAACTTTTAGTAATTATAAAAAAACGGATGCCGGCATCTTTTTTCCAATGAGTATTGGTGGAGGATTTGGAGCGATGGAAATCACAAAAGTTGAAATCAATCCGACCATTGATGAATCTATTTTTAAATTGCCAAAACAATAATTTCAAATTATTTTAAAGTCTGATAAATTTATCAGACTTTTTTTATTTTTTTTAAACCACATTTATGATAAAACAATCAATCTTTTTAGCTACAGCTATCTATAGTACATTAACCTATTCTCAATCGCCAGTAAACTCGGCCATGTTTGGCACTATGGAAGCCCGAAATTTAGGTCCAGGAACAATGAGTGGGCGTATATCTGCCATTGAAGGTGTGAATAGCGATGAAGGAAAAATTATTTACATAGGTACAGCCGGTGGTGGTGTATGGAAATCGACTAATGCCGGAGCTAATTATACACCGATTTTTGATAAATATTGTCAGTCCATTGGTGCCATAGCTATTAATCAAAAAACACCAAACACCGTATATGTTGCTACCGGTGAAAGTAATATGCGTAACTCAGTATCTATTGGAAACGGTGTTTATAAAACAACGGATGGCGGAGATAATTGGAAAAAAATTGGATTAGACAGTACTGAACATATTTCCCGGTTATTAATAAATCCTGAAAATACAGATATAATTTATGCAGCAGTTCCCGGTGCGTTATGGAGTAACAGCAAACACCGTGGTTTATACAAATCCATAAATGGTGGCGAAACCTGGGATAAGATATTATACACAGATGATCAAACAGGTTGCGCTGAAATTTTAATGGATTCTAAAAATCCTAATGTATTATATGCCTCAATGTGGCAATTTCGTCGCCAGCCATTTAGTTTTAACTCCGGTGGTAAAGGGAGCGGATTATATAAAAGTATTGATGCCGGCAAAACATGGAAAGAATTAAAAACAGGTTTACCTGAAAAACCATTTGGGCGTATTGCTATGACATTAGCACCTAGCGAGCCTAATAAAATGTGGGCCATTGTGGAAAGTAATAAAACAGGATTATATATATCTGATGATGGCGGAGAAACATGGAAAAGTCAAAGCGCAACCTTGAACGTTACTGCCCGACCTTTTTATTTTAGTACCATAGTAGTAGATCCAAAAGATTCGAAAAGAGTTTACCGCCCAGCATTTAATTTCGCATATAGCAGTGATGGCGGTTATTCTTTTACCGAAGCAAGCTATGAGGGCGGTTGGGTGCATAGTGATATGCATGCCTTATGGATAAATCCAAACAACACTAATGTGATGTATGTTGGTACTGATGGTGGAGTTTACGTAAGTATTGACAAAGGAATCACCTGGCAGTTTAATCATAGCTTACCGGTTGGACAGTTCTATCATGTAGACATGGACCATAAAGAGCCTTATAATGTATTTGGTGGCTTACAAGATAACGGAAGTTGGATGGCGCAAAGTTCAGGTCCTGGTGGAGTAAATAATGCACACTGGAGTAATGTTGGCGGTGGCGATGGTTTTTGGACCGTACCGGATGCAGATGGAAAAGTATTATATTCTGAATACCAGGGAGGAAATATGTTTAGAGTAAATATGGCTACAAAAAAATCTGAAGGCATTCAGCCACAAAAAACGAGTAAGGAAGAAAAACTAAGATGGAACTGGAATACGCCTATCGTTACAGGAGCAAAAAATCCAAAGAACTTATATGTAGGTGCCCAATACCTTTATAAATCAACGGATCAGGGTCGCAATTGGAAACGTATTTCAAATGATTTGACAACCAACGATAAAAAGAAACAAGAACAGGAAGAAAGTGGTGGATTGAGTGCAGATAATACATCGGCAGAAAATCATTGTACTATTTTTACAATGGCTGAATCATCATTGGATGAGAATTTAGTTTGGGCGGGAACAGATGATGGAAACCTGCAATACACAACTGATGGTGGTTCCACATGGACAAATGTATCTATGAATGTTGCAAAATGTGGAATAGCTAATCAGGCATGGGTTAGTAGTATTGAACCATCTCATTATGATAAGAATACAGTATATGCCACTTTTGAAAATCATATGTATGGTGATCATAAAACATACGCAGCAAAAAGTACGGATCTGGGAAAAACATGGACAAAACTGACCAGCAAAGAATTTATAAGTTTTGCTCATAAAATCATAGAAGATCCTATTAATAAGAACCTATTATTTTTAGGCACAGAAATGGGTTTATTTGCCACATTGGATGGTGGCCAGACATGGTTTAAAATGAAAAATAAAATTCCCGAATATGCATTGGTTCGCGATTTAAAAATACATCCAAAAACACACGACTTGGTTGTTGCAACACATGGAAGAGGTATTTTCATATTAGACGATATCAGAGCAATTAGAAACTTAACTAAAGATATTTGGGACAAAGAGGTGCATTTATTCTCTACCCCTGATATTACTTTAAACAATGGTAAATATGGTTGGGGTGGACCAGAAGTATCAGGTGGCTGGGGTGTTGGAAATCCCGATTATACGCCTACCATTGATTATTATTTAAAACAACGTTTAGCAACAGGTAAAGCTACAGTTGAAATTTATGATGATAAAGGTACATTGATACAAACTATTTCTGCAGGAATAAGAAGAGGAATCAACAAAGTAAGTTGGAATTTAAGAAGCACACCTCCAAAAGTTGCCGCCGGAAGCACCAAAATGGATGGCGCCGGCTTTACCGCACCAATGGTATTACCAGGTACTTACACCGTAAAATTAATTTTAAATGATAAAGAATACCTAAGCAAAGTAAACTGCATACATGATGCTGAAAATATTGATCTGAATGAAGTGGACAGAAAAACAGTTTATGAAAATGCGACAAAACTAAAAGGCCTTTATGAAAACGTCAATCATTTAATTGATTCAGTTAGCTTTTATAAAGTGGCTCTAAAAACGGATTCAGTTGCTTTTAATAAAAACAAATCTCGGAAATTATTTTATGCAGAACTTGAAAAAGTTAGAGCCGAATTAATGGGAACAAAAAAGACATCTATTTTTGCTGATGAAGAGCGGTTAAGAGAAAAAGTATCTTCACTTTATGGAACATTTTGCGGCATGGAATCCAAACCAAATTCTACGCAATTGGAAGCCATTGATGTATTGCAAAACGATTATAAAAAGCAACTGGAAGTTTACACAGCTTTATTAACGAAAAATCGGAAAACGATTTTAAAGCCATAAAGAAAAGAGGATTTGTTACATCTAAAAAACCCGTCACTAAAAAAGCTGACGGGTTTTTAATTTGTGATAAACTAGTTG